>NZ_JBFADU010000008.1:0-280998 GCF_040641575.1 Streptomyces sp. NPDC020807 | reverse complement strand
CCCGATACTGGGTGTATCGGGGTGATCCCGACAACGCGGCGAGCGTGCGTGCCGGGCGCCGCCGGGCAGGCGCCACTTTCGACACACGCCCTAGGCTCGGGCCCATGAAGCCCGAAGAGATGCCCGAGGAACTGCGCCGCGGCCGGTACGTCAGCCTGACCACCTTCCGGAAGAACGGCACCGGAGTGGCCACCCCGGTCTGGTACGCGGTCGAGGGCTCCGAGCTGTACGCGTGGACGCGCGCCGACTCGTGGAAGGTGAAGCGGCTGCGCAACGACCCGCGCGTCACCGTCGCCGTCTGCGACGTCCGCGGCAACGTCGCCGACGGCGCCCCGCGCCACTCCGGCGAGGGCCGGCTCGTCGACGGCGAGGAGCTCCGGCGCATCCGGAGCCTGCTCTCGCGCAAGTACACCTGGCAGTTCTGGCTCACCGACGTCCCCGCGATGATCGTCCGGCTCGGCAAGCGCCCGCACGCGGGCATCGTCGTCCGCCTCGGCGAATCCGGCGCGAGCGGCGAGCCCGGTGCGCCGTCCGAGTGACGTACGCGAGCGAAAACGGCCCGTAGCCGCCCCGTAACACGACTGCGGTCGAATATCTGCGGACCGGAAGGTTCCCCTCGGGGTTCCAGGCGAAGGCGGGCAGGTGCTGAGCGCATGACGGTGTATCAACTCCCCGGGGACATCGACACGTTCACGCGGTGGTTCGCGGAGCTCGCGGCCCGCGTCGAGGCGGGTTCCGGCTGGTACGAGGTCTTCGCCACCCGCGACCCGGAGGGGATGCGCGCCTGCCTCGACGGCACGGAGATCCCGCCGTGGGACGTCGTCGAATCCCTGCTCCAGGACGCCGGCGAACGTGCCGACGGCCCGCTCGCCGCACAGGCGGGGGCGCTGTACGCGGCGGCTGCCGGCGCCCACGACCACCGCCCCGGCGGGGCCGACGCACTCGCCCGCCTCCGGGACCTCAGGGAGAGCGAACGCCGGTACGCCGGTGCCCGCGCCCGCGAACTGGAACGGCGGCTTGGGGAGACCCGGCGGGGCTCGGAGCAGGCGGCCGTCCTGGCACACGACCTCGCCTGGGCGCGCGACGACCACGCGAGGGCCGCCGCCCGCGTCGCGGAACTGACGGCACGGCTGGTGAGGCTGGGGGATCCGGTACGGGCGGGAGCGCCGGCGGCGGCACCGGAACGCGCGTCCGCGAGTCCGGGGTGGGTACGTCCCCCGGAGCGAACCCACCCGCCCCGGCGCCTCGACCCGACGCGCCCGCCCCACGCGGCCGACGCCCCCGAACCACCCGCGACGGAACCTCCCGCGACGGAACCTGCCGCGACGGAGAACGCCGCCGCCCGGCCCGCACCCGCCCGGCGGCGCCCCCGTGGGGCCCGCTACGCCTGGCTGGACGGCGAGCCGGGCTCCGACGAGCCGGTGGCGGTGACGGCACCCGTCCTGCCGACTTGGGGAACGGCCCCGCGCGGCGCCCGCTTCGGCGGCGGTGAGGCGACCCCGGAAGCGGTCGCCCCCGCGCCCGACCCCGACGGTGTCGCCCGCGCCGCCGCCAACGCGGTCTACGCCCTCCGGCGGCTCCGCGCCCAGGGCCGCACCGGCGAGGCGCACGCCCTGCTGTGCGAGGCGCTCGCCGGCCCGCCCGCCCGGCTGCCCGCCCTCGCCGACGAGCTGGACCGGTCAGGTCTGGCCGCGGACTGGTCGACGCTCCTGTGGGAGGCGGCCTCACTGCCGCCCGGCAGGCTCGCCGCGGTCGCCGGTGCCCTCGCCGACGCGGGGCGGACCGCCGACTGCGAGCAGCTGATGCGCCAGGGCGTGGCCCGCCCGGTCGAGGAGCTCGCGGGCGCGTGCGCCGCCCTCCGTGCGGAGGGCCACCGGCGCGAGGCCCACGCGCTGCTCGCCGCCTTCGTGCGGGCGCGGACCCCGGAGGAGGCGGCGCGGCTGGCGGGCGCCGACCCGCGTGAGCTCGTACGACCGCTGCTCGACGCGGCGCGCGGGGTCTCGGTGACGCGCGAGCGGGATCTCCGGCACGCCCTGAGGGTGGCGGGTCTGCCCGGCGCCTGACGGCCGGGAGACGCGCGCCGCCGCGCGGACTCCGACGTACGTCCGCAGGTGTCCGAAGTTGTCCGCATGCGTCATCGTCTGCCCGACGTGGACCACTCGGGTGCGAATCATGATCGACCCGGCCGCTTCCCGGCGGCGGTCTTGCTCCGGGGTGTGACGGGGCTTACGTTCTCCTCCTACGCACCGTGTCTACGGGCGTAGAAGGTCTCTGACGCCGTGCCGAAGGGGCAGCTCATGACCGACGTCGTACGCGCCGCGCTCGTCCAGGCGACCTGGACGGGTGACACCGAATCCATGATCGCGAAACACGAGGAGCACGCCCGCGAGGCCGCCCGGCAGGGCGCCAAGGTGATCGGGTTCCAGGAGGTGTTCAACGCCCCCTACTTCTGCCAGGTCCAGGAGCCCGAGCACTACCGCTGGGCCGAACCCGTGCCCGACGGCCCCACCGTCACCCGCATGCGGGAGCTCGCCCGCGAGACCGGCATGGTGATCGTCGTCCCCGTCTTCGAGGTCGAGGGCGAGGGGTTCTACTACAACACCGCCGCCGTGATCGACGCCGACGGCACCTACCTCGGCAAGTACCGCAAGCACCACATCCCGCAGGTCAAGGGCTTCTGGGAGAAGTACTACTTCCGCCCGGGAAACGTCGGCTGGCCGGTCTTCGACACCGCCGTCGGACGCGTCGGCGTCTACATCTGCTACGACCGCCACTTCCCCGAGGGGTGGCGCCAACTCGGACTCAACGGAGCCCAGTTGGTCTACAACCCCTCGGCGACCCACCGCGGCCTCTCCTCCTACCTCTGGCAGCTGGAGCAGCCGGCCGCCGCCGTCGCCAACGAGTACTTCGTCGCCGCGATCAACCGCGTCGGCGTCGAGGAGTACGGCGACAACGACTTCTACGGCACGAGCTACTTCGTCGACCCGCGCGGCCAGTTCGTCGGCGAGGTCGCCTCCGACAAGGACGAGGAACTCGTCGTCCGCGACCTCGACTTCGGGCTCATCGAGCAGGTCCGGCAGCAGTGGGCGTTCTACCGCGACCGCCGCCCCGACGCGTACGACGGGCTGGTGAAGCCGTGAGCAGTCTGTACGACCGGCACCGTGCGGTCATCCCCGACTGGGTCGCGCTCTACTACCGCGACCCGATCGAGATCACCCACGGCGAGGGCCGCCACGTCTGGGACGCCGAGGGGCGCAGGTACCTCGACTTCTTCGGCGGCATCCTCACCACCATGACCGCCCACGCCCTGCCCGAGGTCACCAAGGCCGTCTCCGAGCAGGCGGGGCGGATCGTCCACTCCTCGACGCTCTACCTCAACCGGCCGATGGTCGAGCTCGCGGAGCGGATCGCGGGGCTCTCCGGCATCCCCGACGCCCGCGTCTTCTTCACGACCTCCGGCACGGAGGCCAACGACACCGCGCTGCTCCTGGCGACGGCGTACCGCCGATCGAACCAGATCCTCGCGATGCGCAACAGCTACCACGGCCGCTCCTTCTCGACGGTCGGCATCACCGGGAACCGGGCGTGGTCGCCGACGAGCCTCTCGCCGCTCCAGACGCTGTACGTGCACGGGGCCGTCCGCACCCGGGGGCCGTACGCCGAGTACAGCGACGAGCGGTTCGTCGAGGCGTGCGTGGCGGACCTCGAGGACCTCCTCGGCCACACCCGGGACGTCGCGGCCCTCATCGCCGAGCCGATCCAGGGCGTCGGCGGATTCACCTCCCCGCCCGACGGCCTCTACGCGGCCTTCCGCCGGGTCCTCGACCGCCACGGCATCCTCTGGATCGCCGACGAGGTGCAGACGGGCTGGGGACGCACCGGCGAGCACTTCTGGGGCTGGCAGGCGCACGGCCAGGCCGGGCCGCCCGACATCCTCACCTTCGCGAAGGGGATCGGCAACGGCATGTCCATCGGCGGGGTCGTCGCCCGCGCCGAGATCATGAACTGCATCGACGCCAACTCCATCTCCACCTTCGGCGGTTCGCCCGTCACGATGGCCGCGGGCCTCGCCAACCTCGGGTACCTCCTGGAGCACGACCTCCAGGGCAACGCCCGCCGCGTCGGCGGTCTGCTCATCGAGCGGCTGCGCGCGGCGGCGGCCGGAGTGGCCGCCGTACGGGAGGTGCGCGGCCGGGGCCTCATGATCGGCCTCGAACTCACCGAACCCGGCACCGACCGCGCCGCCCCGGAAGCGGCCGCCGCCGTCCTGGAGGCGGCGCGCGAGAACGGCCTGCTCATCGGAAAGGGCGGCGGCCACAACACGAGCACCCTGCGCATCGCCCCGCCGCTCTCACTGACGGTGGCCGAGGCGGAGGAAGGCGCCGCCATCCTCGAACAGGCTCTGCACACCCTCTAGTTCACCCATGACGTCAGGGAGAAGCCGTGAGCACCCACCGCACCCTGATCCGCGGCGGCCTCGTCGTCACCGCCGCCGACGAGGTCCACGCCGACGTGCTGATCGAGGACGGCCGCATCGCCGCCCTCGCCGCCCACGGCTCGGACGCGGCGGCCGGCTGGACCGCGGACCGGATCATCGACGCCACCGACCGCTACGTCCTGCCCGGCGGCGTCGACGCCCACACCCACATGGAACTGCCCTTCGGCGGCACCGCCGCCTCCGACACCTTCGAGACCGGCACCCGCGCCGCCGCCTGGGGCGGCACGACCACCATCATCGACTTCGCGGTCCAGACGGTCGGCCAGAGCCTCCGCGAAGGCCTCGGCACCTGGTACGCCAAGGCCGACGGCAACTGCGCGATCGACGTAGGCGTTGCGGCGGCCGTGGCCGTGGCTGGCAGCCGAGGAGAAGGGACTTCTGCGAAGTGACTCGGACTCTGATTACCGGCGGCCTCGTGATCACGGCCGCGGACGAGGTGCACGCGGATGTGCTGATCGAGCACGGCCGGGTGGTGGCGCTGGCCGCGCCGGGGACGCAGGAGTGGACGGCGGACCGGGTGATCGACGCGTCGCAGAAGTACGTGATCCCGGGCGGGGTCGACGCGCACACGCATATGGAGCTGCCCTTCGGCGGCACGTTCGCATCGGACACGTTCGAGACGGGGACGCGGGCGGCGGCGTGGGGCGGGACGACGACGATCGTCGATTTCGCGGTGCAGGCGAAAGGCGAGCCGCTTCGGGCGGGTCTGGATGCCTGGATGGCGAAGGCGGACGGGAACTGCGCGATCGACTACGCGTTCCACATGATCATGTCGGACGTGAACGAGTCGACGCTGCGGGAGATGCCGAAGCTGGTCGAGCTCGGCGTTTCCTCGTTCAAATTGTTCATGGCGTATCCGGGTGTCTTCTACTCGGACGACGGCCAGATTCTGCGCGCCATGCAGGTCGCCGGGGAGACCGGCGGGTTGATCATGATGCACGCGGAGAACGGCATCGCGATCGACGTCCTGGTGGAGCAGGCGCTCGCCCGGGGTGAGACGGACCCTCGCTATCACGGGGAGGTCCGCAAGGCGCTGCTGGAGGCGGAGGCCACGCACCGGGCGATCCAGCTGGCCCGGGTCGCCGGCTCGCCGCTATACGTGGTGCACGTGTCGGCGCAGGAGGCGGTGGCGGAGCTGGCGGCGGCGCGGGACATGGGTCTGCCGGTCTTCGGCGAGACCTGTCCGCAGTACCTGTTCCTGTCGACGGACAACCTGGCGGAGCCGGACTTCGAGGGCGCCAAGTACGTGTGCTCGACGCCGCTGCGCCCGAAGGAGCACCAGGCCGCGCTGTGGCGGGGGCTGCGGACGAACGATCTCCAGGTGGTGTCCACGGACCACTGCCCGTTCTGCTTCGTGGGGCAGAAGGAGCTGGGTCGGGGCGACTTCTCGAAGATCCCCAACGGCCTGCCGGGGGTGGAGAACCGCATGGACCTCCTGCACCAGGCGGTGGTGGACGGGCACATCTCGCGGCGCCGCTGGATCGAGATCGCCTGCGCGACGCCGGCGCGGATGTTCGGTATCTATCCGCAGAAGGGCACGATCGCCCTGGGTGCGGACGCCGACGTCGTCATCTACGACCCGCACGCCACCCAGGTCCTGTCGGCCGAGACCCACCACATGAACGTCGACTACTCGGCCTACGAGGGCAAGACGATCACAGGCCAGGTCGAGACGGTCCTGTCCCGTGGTGAGGTCGTCATCGATCAGCGGAAGTACGTCGGAAGCGCGGGGCACGGGGCGTTCGTGCCGCGTGGTCTTTGTCAGTACCTGGGCTGAGCAGCCCGGGGTCTCATCGCACCGACTCGAACTTGGAGGTCCCGCGTGGACTTCGGACTCGTCCTCCAGACCGACCCGCCGGCCTCCCAGGTCGTCGGCCTGATGCGCCGGGCGGAGCGCAACGGCTTCCGCTACGGCTGGACCTTCGACTCCGCCGTGCTGTGGCAGGAACCCTTCGTCATCTACAGCCAGATCCTCGCCAACACCACCAAGCTGCACGTCGGCACGATGGTGACCAACCCGGGCACGCGCACGTGGGAGGTGACGGCCTCCACCTTCGCCACCCTCAACGACATGTACGGCAACCGGACCGTCTGCGGCATCGGGCGCGGCGACTCCGCCATGCGCGTCGCCGGCCGCAAGCCGAACACCCTGGCCCGCCTCGGAGAGGCGATCGAGGTCATCCGGGACCTGGCGGAGGGGAGGGAGGCGACCGTCGACGGCAACACCATCCAGATCCCCTGGGTCAAGAACGGCAAGCTGCCGGTGTGGATGGCGGCGTACGGCCCGAGGGCCCTGGCCCTGGCCGGGCAGAAGGCCGACGGCTTCATTCTCCAGCTCGCCGACCCGTTCCTCACCGAGTGGATGGTCAAGGCCGTCCGCCAGGCGGCCACCGATGCCGGCCGGGACCCCGACGCCCTCACGATCTGCGTCGCCGCCCCCGCGTACGTCACGGCCGACGACTCGCCCGAGGCCCTCGCCCACGCGCGTGACCAGTGCCGCTGGTTCGGCGGCATGGTCGGCAACCACGTCGCCGACCTGGTGGACAAGTACGGCGAGCACTCGGACATGGTGCCGGAGGAGCTGACGGCGTACATCAAGAACCGGCAGGGCTACGACTACTCCCACCACGGCCGCGCCGACAACCCCGACACCGCCTTCGTCCCCGACGACATCGTCGACCGCTTCTGCCTCCTCGGCCCCGCCGAGGCCCACCTCGACAAGCTCCGCCGGCTCAAGGAGCTCGGCGTCGACCAGTTCGCCGTCTACGCCATGCACGACAACAGGGAGGGCACGATCGACGCGTACGGCCGCGACATCATTCCCGCCGTTCGCTGACGAAGACGGCTGGCCCAGGTGCCGATGCAGGTGGTGACGACCGCCCACCTGCATCGATCCCCCTCCTTAACCGGATCAGTTATGCTCTGGACAACGTTGTCATCGTTCAGCAGAGTGATGCCTCACGCGGTTTGGACGGTTCTGGAAGGGTGGGTGCAAGGTGTACGGAGCGTTGGACATCGGCGGTACGAAGATCGCCGGGGCGCTGATCGACGCCGAGGGACGTGTGGTGGTACGGGCTCAGCGGCCGACTCCGGCGCGGGAGCCCTCCGAGGCGTTGATGGCCGCCGTTGCCGCGGTCGTGGACGAGCTGGCCGCCCATCCCGAGTGGGTGTCGCTGTCCTGCCTGGGAATCGGGAGTGCGGGCCCGGTGGACACCTTCGCGGGCACGGTGAGTCCGGTGAACATCCCGGCCTGGCGCTCCTTCCCCCTGGTGGAGCGGGTACGGAGTCATCCTGCCGTTCCGGAGGTCATCGAGCCCGTGCTTGTCGGCGACGCGGTCGCCATGGCGGCGGCGGAGCACTGGATCGGCGCCGCGAAGGACGCGGCGAACGCCCTGTGCATGGTCGTGTCGACCGGTGTCGGAGGCGGTCTGATCCTGGGAGGTTCCGTCCACGCGGGGACGACCGGGAACGCGGGGCACATCGGGCACATCACCGTCGATCAGAACGGTCCCCTCTGCCCCTGCGGCGCCCGCGGATGTGTCGAGCGCTACGCCAGCGGCACGGCGATCGCGGCCCATGCGCTGGAACTCGGCTGGGCGCCCCCGGCCGGTCTTCCCGCCACCGCCCGAGAGGTCGAGGCCGCGGCCCGCGCGGGCGACCCGAGGGCCGTCGCCGCGTTCGACCGGGCCGGTCGTGCGCTGGCCGCCGCCATCGCGGCGACGGCCGCACTCGTCGAACTCGACCTGGTCGTGGTGGGGGGCGGAGTCTCCCAGGCCGGCGAGGTGCTCTTCGGGCCGCTGCGTCATCACCTGACGTCGTACGCGGTCCTCGACTTCACGCGTGCGCTGTCGGTCGTGCCCGCCGGGCTCGCTCTCGACGCCGGGCTGATCGGTGCGGCCGCCGCCGGTGTCGCCGGCTCGGAGCTGTCCCGTGCCGGAGTGGGCACGAGGGGGCAGGCGGCCCACTGACACCCCTCCTCCGGACACGGACGGGGCTGTTCTCCGTGCCCGGAGGCGTCGGCGCCGGGCGCCTTCCGGGGCGCCGTGGTGTCCGCCCGCCACCTCACCATCAGCACTCCGGGAAGTGACCATGGATCTCCTCAGTAATACCGTCCAGCCCTACGACTGGGGCTCCCGCACTCTGTTGCCGGAGCTCATGGGCGTGCGGCCCACCGGATCGCCCCAGGCCGAACTCTGGATGGGTGCCCATCCCGCGGCGCCCTCCCGGGTGTCGAGGGGAGGGGCCCTGATAACGCTGGACCGGTTGGTCGCCGAGGACCCGGAGGGACAACTCGGAGCGGGCACCGCGCGACGCTTCGGACCCCGCCTCCCGTTCCTCGTCAAGCTGCTGGCCGCGGACGCGCCGCTCTCGGTGCAGGTGCACCCGGACCTCGCGCAGGCCCAGTCGGGCTTCGCCAGGGAGAACGCTCTCGGTGTTCCCCTGGACGCACCGCATCGCAACTACCGCGACGACCAGCACAAACCCGAGATGATCGTCGCGCTCACCGCCTTCCAGGGGCTCTGCGGCTTCCGGAACCCGACGGACACCGCCGACCTGTTCGCCTCCCTGGAGGTCCCGGCGCTCCGGCCGTACATCGAGACCCTGAGGGCCGTCCCGGAGTCCCAGGCGCTCGCGGAGGTGTTCCGGGCCTTCCTCCGCCCGCCGGCGGGCCTGCTCGACGCCGTGACCGAGGCGCTCGCCGTCGCGGCGGTGGGCTCGGGCAGCGCCTGTGTCGTCGCCTACGACCGCATCGCCCGGACCTGGCCGGGGGATGCCGGGCTGTTGTCGGCGCTGATGCTTCAGTACGTCGAGTTGAGCCCCGGCGAGGCGCTGTTCCTCGGTGCCGGAGTGCCGCACGCGTACCTCTCGGGGCTCGGTGTGGAGATCATGGCGAGTTCCGACAACGTCCTGCGGTGCGGGCTGACCACCAAACACGTCGACGCGGAGGAGCTGATCCGGGTCGTCCGCTTCGCCGCGCCCCCGGCCCGTGTCCTGGTCCCCCGGGAGGAGGGG
The DNA here is from genome assembly GCF_040641575.1 of Streptomyces sp. NPDC020807. Classification (NCBI taxonomy): domain Bacteria; kingdom Bacillati; phylum Actinomycetota; class Actinomycetes; order Kitasatosporales; family Streptomycetaceae; genus Streptomyces; species Streptomyces sp. NPDC020807. The sequence goes on along the minus strand of NZ_JBFADU010000008.1, from coordinate 271,487 downwards.
GGCGAAGAGGTGTATCCGGCGCCGGTCGACGACTTCCGCCTTTCGCGCCATCGCCTCCGATCCGGTGAGCCGAGGTCCCGGGTGACGCTGGACGCCCCGCAGATCGTCCTCTGTACCGCCGGGACGCTGACCGTCGTGTCGGCGGGGGAGAGTCTGGGCATCGGTCCCGGTCAGGCCGTGTACCTGCCTGCCGGCGCCGAGGCCGGGCTGGAAGGCGCCGGCGTGGCCTACCGGGCGACGACGGGTACGGCGGAACGCCTCGGCTGAGAGCTGAGTGCGGGCAACGAAACCGATCACTAAACTTAACCGGTTATGTTCCAGCTATTGTTCTCGGCCGTCACGAGCTCTAGCCTCAACTCGGCCGCCAGGAAATCGGCAGGGGAAATCGCTGACTGACGAACGCGACGACCTGAACCATGCCTGCGGTTAAGCCCCACTGCCCGGAATCGAGCCGCAGCATTATCCGGGCAGTGGGGTCCGGCGGCGGTCCGCCCACCCTCCCTGGGTCCGCCCGGGGCCACGGACCTCGACCAGCCGCGATCTCATTCCATGTCAGGCATCACCGCGCCCTTCCTCCTCCCCGGGCGCGGCACCGAGTTGGGAGCACCACATGAACAGGACACGGGTCTTCTCGGCGGCGACGCTGCTCGCCCTCGCCGCCACGATCACCTCGGTCCCCTTCACCGCCCAGGCCGCCGGGCGCTCCGACGGCTTCCGCGTCGTGGACGGACGGCTCGTCGACGCCACCGGAAAGGACTTCGTCCTCCGCGGCGTCAACCACGCCCACACCTGGTACACCGACCGCACAGGGCAGTCCCTCGCCGACATCAAGGCCCTCGGCGCCAACTCGGTCCGGGTGGTGCTCTCCACCGGTACCCGCTGGACCAAGAACGACGCCGCCGACGTCGCGGACGTCGTCGCGCAGTGCAAGGCCAACCGCCTCGTCTGCGTCCTGGAGGCACACGACACCACCGGCTACGGCGAGCAGGGCGACGCGGCCTCCCTGGCCGAGGCCGTCGACTACTGGCTGGAGGTGGCGAGCGCGCTCAGAGGGCAGGAGAAGTACGTCATCGTCAACCTCGGCAACGAGCCTCACGGCAACGCCGGATACGCCGCCTGGACGCAGGACACCAAGGACGCCATCGGCCGACTGCGCGCGGCCGGCTTCGACCACACCCTGATGGCCGACGCCCCCAACTGGGGCCAGGACTGGTCGAACACCATGCGCGAGAACGCCCCCGCCGTCTTCGCCTCCGACCCCGACCGCAACACCGTCTTCTCCATCCACATGTACGGCGTCTACGACACCGCTGCCGAGGTCGAGGACTACCTCGGCAGCTTCGTCGACCGCGGCCTGCCCATCGTGGTCGGCGAGTTCGGCTACGACCACTCGGACGGCAACCCCGACGAGGACGCCGTCATGGCCACCACCCGCAGGCTGGGCCTCGGCTACATGGGATGGTCCTGGAGCGGCAACGGCGGTGGCGTCGAGTACCTGGACCTCGCCACCGGTTTCGCCGCCGACCGGCTCACCGCCTGGGGCGAGCGCCTCTTCCACGGAGCCGACGGCATCCGGCAGACCGCGCAGGAGGCGGGTGTCTACCGTCGCGGCTGCTCCGTCGCCTACCGCCTGGACGACTGGGGCACGGGCTTCAACGCCGACATCACCGTCCGCAACACCGGCGAGCGGGACCTCACGTCCTGGAAGCTCGACTTCGCCCTCCCGGAGGGCACCACGGTGAACTCCGCGTGGAACGCCTCCGTCACCCAGGACGGCCGGCAGGTTCGCGCCGCCAGTGAGTCCTGGACCGCGTCCGTCCCGGTCGGCGAGGCCGTGAGCTTCGGCGTCAACGTCACCGGCCCCGGTGCCGTGCCCTCCTCCTTCAGCCTCGACGGAGTTCCCTGCGCCAACGGCTGATCCCGGTACCGCACCCGCCGTACGCGGTGCGAGAGGAGCGGGTTCCTTCGGCACGTCCCTGCCGAAGGAACCCGCTCCTCGTCGGTCTCCGCCGCTCAGGGGTCGGGTACGGGATCGGGGGGCCTGCCCGCGCGGACAAGCCCCCCGACCCCGTACCCGACCCCTACGTGCGCCGCGGTGGGCCCGTCGACCCTCTCGGCGTGAGGGACGGGGTGGGCACCTGTCGGGTGCCCTTGTGGGTGCCTTCGATGATTCCGAAGAGGGTCCGGGCGACGTCCGCCCCGAAGCGGTGGACGTCGTGACTCATCGCCGACAGCGGCGGGTGGGTCAGGCGGCACAACTGGGAGTCGTCCCAGGCGAGAAGTGAGACGTCCTCGGGGACCGAGAGACCCATCTCCGAGGCGACCGCCGCCCCGGCGACGGCCATGATGTCGTTGTCGTACACGATCGCCGTCGGCCGGTCCGGGGACATCAGGAGACTACGGGTGGCCCGAGCCCCTTCCTCCCCCACGAAACCGGTCGCCACCTGCCGTCCACCGTCCAGGCCCAGTTCGGCCATGGTCGCCTCGAAGGCGGCGGCGCGGATGCCGCTGTGGCCGAGACCGGCGGGGCCGCCGACGCGCGCGATCCGACGGTGCCCGAGGGCGGCCAGGTATCGCACCGCCTCGGCGGCCGCGGAGGCGTCATCCGTCCAGACCGCCGGGAACCCGCCGGTCAGCGACGGATGCCCGACGGCCACCAGAGGCATCCCGAGGGCCCTCAGGGGAGGGATCCTCGGGTCGTTCTGATGGAAGTCGACGAGGATCGCCCCGCCGACGGTCCGGCCGCGCCACCACTCCTGGTAGAGGGCCGCCTCCTCGTCCAGGTCGCGGACCAGCCGCAGGAGGAGTGAGCAGGAGCGCTCGGCGAGGACATCCTCGATGCCGGAGATGAACTCCATGTAGAAGGGTTCGAGTCCGAGCAGCCGGGCCGGCCGGCAGAGCGCCAGGCCGACGATGCCCGCCCGCCGGCCGGAGAGGTTCCGGGCGGTCTGGTTCGGGCTCCAACCGAGCTCCCGGGCCGCCGCGAAGATCCGCTCGCGGGTCGTCGGGGCGACTCCCGGACGGTTGTTGAAGGCGATGGAGACCGCACCTTTCGACACCCCCGCCAGCGCGGCGACGTCGTTGATCGTGACGCGCTGGCCGGGGACGCGGGAGGCTTGGGCGCTCACGCCGCTCCCACACTGAACAGGGCCGCCCGTACGGCTTCCGGGGTTTCGCCGGCCCAGCCGCGCACCCCGATCCGCACCTCCTCGCCCGGCAGCAGGGTCACCAGCCCGTGGTCGGCGCTCGCCGTCGGGGCCAGCCGGTCGGCCTGCAGCAGCAGGTCCCGGACCAGGGTGCGGGCGGTGATCGTCACGAACGCGTCCCCGTCCCCCGCCGGTTCCACCAGGACGTCGTACTCCGGTACCGGATAGGCGAAGTCCTTCTCGTGTACGGGGAGATGGACCGCACGCAGACCGTCCGCGTCGGCCACCAGGAGCTCCTTCCCGGAGTCGGCCGCGGGCAGCAGTGATGCCGGGACCACCATCCGCAGCACCGTCCGGGCAGCGGCCTCCAGATCGAACGACGCCTCCTTCAGAACGGTGCCGTCGGCGCCGAGTCGCCGCAGGGTGACGGTGGTGCGCCAGGTCGTGCCGGACTGGTTGTCGAGGGCGAGCACCGGGCCGCCCTCCGCGGGAACGAGGCTGAGGAGGCGGTCGGCGTAGACCCGGCGCAGCTCGTGGTAGAGCGGCTTGAGGCGTCCGTCGCCGTCGATCGCGGCCCAGGAGCTCACCGGCCAGCAGTCGTTGAGCTGCCACACGACCGAGCCCGCGCAGACGGGCCAGTGGGAGCGCCAGTGCTCGATGCCGGCCGCCACCGCCCGCGCCTGGACGACCTGGGCGAGGTAGTGCCAGCGGTCGAAGTCGTTCTCGGGCAGGCCGAAGTGCCGCTCGATGCCCCGGTTCAGTTTGCCGTTGCCGTCCTCGGCCTTCTGATGGTGCAGCATGCCGGGGGAGTCCGGGGAGAGGTCCTCGCCGGGCAGGGCGCGGCGCAGCGTGCTGAGCGCGGGCGGGGCCTGCCAGCCGAACTCGGCGCAGAAACGGGGGACGTCGGACCGGTACTCGGCGTAGTCCTGCCGGTTCCAGACCTCCCACGAGTGGTGGGTGCCGTGCCGGGGGTCGTTCGGGTGGTGGTCCCAGGAACCGGACCAGGGGCTGCCGGCCGTGTAGGGGCGGGTCGGGTCGAGCTCGGCGACGATCCGGGGCAGGATCCCGAGGTAGTAGCCCTCCCCCCAGGAGTCGCCGGCGAGCGGCTCCTCCCACTCCCAGTCGCGGAAGCCCCACAGGTTCTCGTTGTTGCCGTTCCACAGGACGAGGCTGGCGTGCGGCATCAGCCGGACGACGTTGTCCCGCGCCTCCGCCTCCACCTCTCCGCGGAGCGGCTGCTCCTCGGGGTAGGCGGCGCAGGCGAAGAGGAAGTCCTGCCAGACCATGAGGCCCAGCTCGTCGCAGACGTCGTAGAAGGCGTCGTCCTCGTAGATTCCGCCGCCCCAGATGCGGACGAGGTCGATGTTGGCGTCGGCGGCCTGGGTGAGACGGGTGCGGTAGCGCTCCGGAGTGACCCGGGACGGCAGGACGTCGTCCGGGATCCAGTTGACCCCGCGCGCGAAGACCCGTACGCCGTTGACGACGAAGGTGAAGCCGGTGCCGTGCTCGTCCGCGGAACGGTCGACGGTCACCGTGCGGAAGCCGATCCGGCGCGACCAGGCGTCGAGCGGCTCCCTGTCCTCGTTCAACAGCTCCACGTCCAGTCCGTACAGCGGCTGGCGGCCGTAGCCCCGCGGCCACCACAGTTCCGGCTCGGGCACGTCGAGGCGGAGGACCGCTTCAGCGCCCTCGAAGGAGGTTTCGGCGACCGCCCCGGCGGCCGTGGCGCGCAGTGTGAGCCGTCGGCCCGCGCCGCTCTCCGTACGCGCGGTCCGGACGCGCAGCTCGACACGGCCGGTCGTGCCGTCCACGGTGACCAGCGGTCGGACCTCGGCGAGCCGGGCGACCGACCACCTTTCCAGGCGCACCGGCCTCCACATGCCGGCGGTGACCACGGTCGGCCCCCAGTCCCAGCCGAAGGAGCAGGCCATCTTGCGGATGTACTGGAACGGCTCGGGATAGACGTTGGGCCGGTCCCCGGTGAGGGAGCGGACTCGCTCGGCCTCGTCGTACGCCGAGCCGAAGCGCACTTCCAGCGGTCCCGACCGGCCCGTCACGTCGAAGCGGTGGACGCGGTGCATGTTGCGGGTGGTGCCGAGCGACGAGCCGCCGAGCAGGACCTCCGCGGCGGTGTCGAGCCCCTCGAAGACCAGCTCGCTCCGTTCGTGCCCGTCGTCGGCGGCGAGATCCGTGAGGTAGGACCATGCCTGGCGGCCGACCCAGGCGATCTCCGTCTCGTTCAGCCCGAGGAACGGGTCCGGGATCACTCCTGCGGCGAGCAGGTCGGTGTGGACACAGCCGGGCACCCGCGCGGGGAGCAGTGCGTCCTCGTGGCGCAGGCTCCACCCCTCGTGCAGCTGGGTGACGTCCTTCATGGTGTGCGGCTCCAATCGCCTGGCAGTGGGCGGGATGCGTGTACGGGCCGACAAGCTAGCCGTACATTTACTTAACTGTCTATGAACCGGTGAAGTGCGGTCTGCGCGGCACCGTGGAACACCCGGTATGCGCGTCCATAGGGCCTTGGCGTGACGCGACCGCGGTAACGATTAGGCATCGCGCTGGAAATCAGTACTTTACCGGTTCACGTATGGCTGACATAGTGCCGTCATCCCACCGATGACCTGAGCCGTGACTTTGAAGGAGTTGGGCCATGGGGAACAAGAAGACGACCGCGCTCTCGGGCGCTGTGCTGGCCGCTGTGATGCTGACGCTCTCGGCGTGTGGCGGCGGAGGCGGCGGTGCCACCGGTGAGGTGGCCGCGCCTCCGTCCGACCCGAAGGAGGTCTCGGGCAAGATCAAGGTGCTGACCCAGCGGACCGACCTCGTGCAGAACGGCGTGCTGAAGCAGTACGCGGCCGAGTTCCAGAAGATCTACCCCAAGGTCGAGGTCTCCTTCGACGGCATCACCGACTACGAGGGGGAGGTGAAGATCCGCATGAACACCAAGGAGTACGGTGACGTGCTCTTCATCCCCGGCGCGGTGGCCAAGAACGACTACCCGAAGTTCTTCGCGCCGCTGGGTACGACGGCGGAGCTGTCGAAGTACCGCTTCGGCGACAAGGCCGAGGTCGACGGCAAGGTCTACGGCATCGCGCAGTTCGGCACGGCCGACGGCTTCGTGTACAACAAGAAGCTGTGGCGGCAGGCGGGCGTCACCGAGTGGCCGAAGACTCCCGAGGAGTTCCTGGCCGACCTGAAGGCGATCAAGGCGAAGACCGGCGCCACGCCGTACTACACGAACTTCAAGGACGGCTGGCCGCTGGTCCAGTGGACGAGCAACCTCGGCGTCGTCGGCTGCGACGCCCAGGCGAGCAACGCGCTCGCGGGCCCGGTCTCTCCCTGGAAGTCCGGCAGTGAGCTGAACACCACGGACACCCTGCTCTACGACATCGTCAAGCAGGGCCTGTCGGAGAAGGACCCGGCGACGACCAACTGGGAGATCTCCAAGGCGCTCCTGGGTGAGGGCGAGATCGCCACGATGATGCTCGGTTCCTGGTCGATCACGCAGATGCAGGCGGCCGCGGTGGAAGCCGGAGGTAAGGCTTCCGACATCGGCTTCATGCCCTTCCCCGCGCAGAAGAACGGGAAGCACTGCGCGGCCCTGGTCTCGGACTACCAGCAGGCGGTGAGCGTCTACTCGAAGAACAAGTCGGCGGCGCGCGCCTGGGTCGACTGGTTCACCGAGAAGTCGGGATTCGCTGAGAAGGAGGGCGTGGTGTCCGCGGTCAAGTCCGCCCCCATGCCGGCCACGCTCAAGGAGTTCGTGGACAACGACGTCTCCTTCTTCGACCGCTCCGAGGCGAAGACCGCGACGGTCAACGACATCGACGAGGCGGCCGAGATCGGGCTCAACAAGCAGGACTACCGCCAGAAGATGATCGACATCGCCACCGGTGCCGAGAAGGGCAGTCTCGAGGACTTCTTCGCCGACCTGAACAAGAGGTGGGACGAGGCGGCGAAGACCGTCGGTAGCTGATACCGACGGAGCGGGCCCCGGCCGCACGACACCGGCCGGGGCCCCTGGACCTTCCGCAGCCGCGGACATGAAAGGCCGGACATGACCCAGACCACCGACACCGCACCAGAGGACGCCGCCATGACAGGGCGATCCAGCACGGACAAGACAGACACGGAGAGCCGCGGCCGCAGCTCGGCGAACCGACGCCGAGGACCTGCCGCGCGGAGGCCGCGATCGTGGCGCGACTCGCCGCTGAGGCGGATCACTCCCTGGCTCTTCCTGGCGGCTCCGCTAGCCCTGCTGATCACGTTCACGTACGTCCCCGTGGCGAGCATGATCTCGTACAGCTTCACCGACTGGGACGGCGTCAGCCCCGACCGGGAGAACGTGGGTTTCGACAACTACGTCCAGATCTTCACCCGCCCCGAGCTCTTCCGGGTGTTCTTCGTCAGCGGCTACTACCTCGCGGCGTCCGTGGTCCAGATCGTGGTCGCGCTGTACTTCGCGGTGATCCTCAGCTTCAACCTGCGGTTCCGGAACTTCTTCAAGGGGATCCTCTTCTTCCCCTACCTGATCAACGGCGTCGCCATCGGGTTCGTCTTCCTGTACTTCTTCCAGGACGGCGGCACCCTCGATTCGGTGCTGGCCTGGCTGGGCGTGACCACCGATCACCCCTGGCTCGGCGATCCCACCTCCGCCAACGTGTCCCTCGCGGGCGTCTCCGTGTGGCGCTTCACCGGACTGAACTTCGTCCTCTTCCTCGGTGCGATCCAGTCGATCCCGGGAGAACTGTACGAGGCGGCGGAGCTGGACGGAGCGGGGAAGTGGAAGCAGTTCCGGCACATCATCGCCCCCAGCATCAAGCCGGTGATCAGTCTGAGCGCGATCCTGGCGATCTCCGGGTCCCTGTCGGTCTTCGAGATCCCGTACATCATGACCGGCGGGGCCACCGGCACCCAGACCTTCGTCATCCAGACGATCAAGCTCGCGTTCCAGTTCAACAAGACCGGCCTGGCCTCGGCCGCGGCCGTGGTGCTGCTCCTGATCATCCTGGTGATCACCTGGATCCAGCGCCGGCTCGTGCCCGACGACAAGGTGGACCTCGTATGACCTCCCCCGACCTCAGTGCCGCCCCGAACCGGCCCCGTGCCCACCGTCGGCGGCTGCCCGTGGGAAGCACGCTGACGTATCTGTCGCTGCTCCTGGCGTCCGCGGTCGTCCTGATCCCCCTGGCCGTCGTCTTCCTGACGTCGCTCAAGACCTCGGAGGAGGTCGGCTCGGGCGGCGCGCTCTCCCTGCCGGGGAACTGGTTCAACTTCGCGAACTACGTCACGGCCTTCAACGACGGCAAGATGCTGACGGCGTTCGGGAACACCGCGTTCATCCTCGTCTTCTCGATCGGTGGCACGGTGGTCATCGGCTCGATGACGGCCTACGCCGTCGACCGGTTCGACTTCCGGGGCAAGAAACTCGTCATGGCGGGCTTCCTGATCGCCACCCTGGTGCCGAGTGTCACCACGCAGGTGGCCACCTTCCAGGTGATCAACGGTTTCGGCCTGGTCGACACGCGCTGGGCGCCGATCCTGCTCTACATGGGTACCGACATCGTCTCGGTCTACATCTTCCTGCAGTTCATCCGAGGCATCCCCGTCTCGCTCGACGAGGCCGCCAGGCTCGACGGCGCCAACGCCTTCACCATCTACCGGAAGATCATCTTCCCGCTGCTCAAGCCGGCGATCGCCACCGTCGTCATCATCAAGGGGATCACGACGTACAACGACTTCTACATCCCCTTCCTCTATATGCACTCCGAGGACCTGGGCACGATCTCCACAGCCCTCTTCCGCTTCAAGGGACCCTTCGGAGCGCACTGGGAGGCCATCTCGGCCGGAGCGATCCTCGTCATCGTCCCGACGCTGATCGTCTTCCTGCTCCTCCAGCGGTGGATCTACAACGGCTTCGCGCAGGGAGCCACCAAGTAGGAAACGGCAACGCCATGACGCGGTGCCGGGCCGTACGAGGGGGCGGTCCGGCACCGCGTCGGATTCCGTGAGGGGGCGATCAGTGCTGGGCCGGCTCCGGTGGCGGGGAAGAGGTGCTGCCACGGGGCACGAAATGCGCGTAACCCTCACGCGTGTCGCCGACGTCCTCGCCGTCGATCAGGGCGAGCAGCGCGGTCGCGGAGTGGGCTCCGTACGCCGGGATGTCACGGGTGACCGCCGACAGCGTCGGGCGCACCACCTGCGTCAGCGGCGACTCGTCCCAGGCGACGATCGACAGGTCCGCCGGAATCGAGAGCCCCAGCTCCTGTGCCACCGACAGCGCGGCCACCGCCATGATGTCGTTGTCGAAGACGATCGCCGTCGGCCGCTCGGGCGCGATCAGCAGCGCCCGTGTCGCCCGTGCCCCCGCGTCGCCGGTGTAGTCGGTGTGCACCACCGCCGCCTCCGGGATGCCCGCCTCCCGGCACGCCTCCGCGAGCGCGGCGTCACGCACCGCCGTGTGCGCGAACCCGGCAGGGCCCGCCACCCTCGCGATCCGCCGGTGCCCCAGAGCCGCCAAATAGCGGACGATCTCGTGGACGCTCTCGCCGTCGTCAGACCAGACGGCCGGCAGTCCCCCCGTCACCTCCGGCGGGCCGATCGCCACCGCGGGCAGGCCGATGTCCCGCACGGCCTCGGCCCGGGCGTCCGCGGTCTGGAGGTCCATCAGGAAGACGCCGTCGACCCGACGCTCGCCCCACCAGCGCCGACAGACCTCAATCTCCTGCTCCTGGTCCGTCGCCATCTGCAGCATCAGCGCGTACGAGTGATCGGCGAGCACCGTCTCCACGCCGCTGATGAACTCCATGAAGAACGGCTCCACCCCGAGCGTCCGGGCCGGGCGCCGCACGACGAGCCCGACCGCCTGAGCCCTCCCACCGTTGAGAGCTCGGGCGGCGCTGTTCGGAAGCCAGCCGAGCTCCTCGGCGATGCTCTTGATGGAGGCGCGCGTCGCCTCCGACACTCCGGGCTGGTCGTTGAGCGCGTACGAGACCGCTACCTTCGACACACCCGCCCGACGCGCGATGTCCGCCATCGTCGGCCGCTTCACTGCCACCCCAGCTCCATCCTGAACCTCGATAACCCGACCCTACCGCCAGGTCCCCCGTCCGGTGGCGGGGCCTCAGCGGGAGCACCGGATGGGAAGCCGACCGCAGCCCGTGCTCCGGCAGGGCGCCCATCGGTTCAAGGTGCTTGTGGGTCAGGCTAGTTGGATTCATTGACACGTTCCCGCCCCGCCTCTACGGTTCCCTTCGAAGTTAACCGGTTAATTAACCGCCTGGTGAGCCGCCCCGCAGGCAGCCGGTTCCTCCTTCACCCCCTCCGGACGAAAGGGATCCCCATGAGCACGTCCCCCCGCGCCCTACCACCGGCGAGACGAGCAGGCCCGCTGGCTCTGCTCCTCGCGGCGGTCATGGCCCTCACCGGCCTGTTCCTCGCCCGCCCGACTCCGGCCGTCGCTGACAGCGCCGACTCGTTCGTCACCCGCTGCGGCATCCGCTTCTGCCTCGACGGCAAGGAGTACTTCTTCGCCGGAGCCAACGCCTACGACCTGTTCACCTTCGGGGCCGGCTCGGGCGACACCGAGACCCAGTACATGGACAAGACCCGCATCGACGCGCACTTCGCCCGCATGGCGGCCGACGGCGTCGACGTCGCCCGCGTCTGGATGTTCAGCCACGAAAGCTGGCACGGCTTCGAGGAGCGCGAGGGCGAGTTCAACGAGCAGCAGTACGCGGCCTTCGACTACATCATCGAGTCGGCCAGAACCCACGGGATGCGCCTGATCCCCGTTTTCGAGAACTACTGGGAGGCGTACGGAGGCATCGACACCCGGCTGCGGTGGGAGGGCCTCTCCGGCGGCCACCCCGCGCGCGCTGCCTTCTTCGACAAGAACCGCTGCCCGGGCTGCTTCACCTCGTACAAGAACTCCGTCTCGTACGCCCTCAACCGCACCAACCACTACAGCGGCGTGAAGTACAAGGACGAACCGGCCATCCTCGCGTGGGAGCTCATGAACGAGCCCCGTTACGAAGGCCAGAGCGCCGCCGAGAACGTCGACGGCACCACCCTGCGCGCCTGGGTCGACGAGATGGGCGCCTTCGTGAAGTCCATCGACCCGAACCACCTCCTCGGCACCGGCATCGAGGGACACGGCACGGCGTACGGATTCGGCGGAGACTCCGGCAATCCCTTCGTCCATGTTCAGAAGTCCCCGTACATCGACTTCACCTCCGCCCACCCCTACCCGACCGAGCACTGGGCGGACCTGGACATCGAGGAGACCAAGGAGCTCGTCCGCGCCTGGATCCACGACTCCCACGAGATCCTCGGCAAGCCCTTCTTCATGGGCGAGTTCAACGTCCACAACGTCGACCGGGCCCTGTGGTGGCGGGAGATCTACACCGCCTTCGAGGAGGCCGGCGGCGACGGCAGCGCCTTCTGGTGGTATCAGGACCGCAACATCGACGGCAAGTTCGGCGTCTCGCAGGGCTCTCCCGAACTCACAGTGTTCCGTGCCCACTCCGACCGCATGGCCGCGAAGAGCGGACTCCCCGGGGCCACGCCTTCGCCCACCGTTCCGACCACCCCTCCGACCACGGAGCCGACCGGGCCCACGACCCCGCCCACGACCCCTCCGACCACGGAGCCGACCGGGCCCACGACCCCGCCCACGACTCCGCCCGCGACACCTGCCCCCGCCGGTTGCGCCGTCACCTACACGCTTTCCGACTGGGGCACGACCTTCAACGGCAGCGTGACCATCCGCAACACCGGCGGAACGCCCGTCGAAGGCTGGCGGCTGGCGTTCGACTTCCCCGGTGACCAGCGGATCACCCAGATGTGGAACGCGGTACCCGCCCAGGAAGGACGGTCGGTCACCGCCTCCAACCCGTCCGGCTACAACGTCACCATCGCTCCGGGAGCCGGTGTGAACTTCGGCTTCAGCGGCACGTCGACCGTGGGCACCAATGGCGTGCCTACGGCCTACACCCTCAACGGGAAGCCCTGCAGCATCACCTGACCTCGATACAGCGACGCAGGGGTGCCCGCGTACGCGGGCACCCCTGCGTCGCTGTCCGGCCACGACGAAGGAAGCCCGCAGAATCCATGAGCCACAGTCCCCTCGATCACCGGTACCGCGGCGAACACCCGCTCCGCACCGTCCACTACCTCTTCCACCACGACCGCGCACGGCTCGCCGGGGCCGTCGTGGTCTTCTTCGCCAAGCACGCGCCCGTCTGGCTGCTCCCGCCGGTCACCGCGAACGTCATCGACGTCGTCGTCGAACACCGGCCCCTTCCCGAACTGTGGTGGAACTGCGCCGTGATGCTCACGGTCCTCCTCCTGAACCCACCACTCCACCTGCTGTACGTCCGCTGGACGCACGGAGCGATCCGCCGGCTGGGCCGTGACCTCCGGTCCGCGCTCGTCACCCGTATGCAGCAGCTCTCGATCGGCTTCCACAGCCGGACCAGCTCGTCCATGCTGCACGCCAAGGTGGTCCGGGACGTCGAGACGTTGGAAACGGGACTCCAGCAGACAGCGGACAACGGCCTCACCGCCCTCGCCACACTCGTGGGCGGCCTCGCCGTCGTCGCCGTCGTGACCCCGGTCTTCCTCCCGGTCTTCCTCGTTCTCGTCCCCGTCGCGGTCCTGCTCATCGGCGCCCTGCGCGCGCGGCTGGGCGAGGGGAACACCACGTACCGCCGCTCGGTGGAGCGCATGTCCGCCTCCGTCAGCGACATGACCACCCTCATCCCCATCACCCGCGCCCACGCCCTGGAACCCACGGCCCTGGGCCGCGTCGGACGCGAGCTCGACCGGGTACAGCGGGAGGGGACACGGCTCGACCTGCTCAACGCCCGCTTCGGGTCGCTCTCCTGGGTCGTCTTCAACGGACTGGGCACGGTCTGCCTCGCCGGTGCGGCGCTGGTCGCCTACCACGGCTGGACAGCGGTCACACCGGGCGAGGTCGTCATGCTCAGCGCCTACTTCTCCACCCTCACCGGTGCGGTCACGAGCCTGCTCGGCCTGGCGCCCGTGGTGGGCAAGGCGGTGGAGTCCCTCAAGTCCGTCGGAGAGGTCCTCCAGGCACCCGACCTGGAGGTCAACGACGGGAAGCGCCGCGTGGGGTCGGTCACCGGCGCGTTCCGCTTCGAGGGTGCCGGTCTGCACCATGGTGAAGGCGACGAGCCGGCCCTCACCGACGTGGACCTCGACGTGCCGGTCGATACCACCCTCGCGATCGTCGGCGGGTCCGGAGCCGGAAAGTCGACGCTGCTCAACCTCGTGCTCGGCTTCCACCGTCCCACGGCGGGCCGGGTCCTTCTCGACGGCGAGGACATGGCGGAACTCGACCTGCGGAGCTATCGGCGGTTCGTCTCCGTCGTCCCGCAGGAGTCCGTCCTCTTCGAGGGGAGCATCCGGGAGAACGTCACGTACGGCATGGAGCGCGTCGACGACGTGACGCTGTGGCGCGCGCTGAGTGACGCGAACGCGGCCGAGTTCGTGGAGGCGCTCCCGGACGGCATCGAAACGGTCGTGGGAGAGCGCGGTGCTCGGCTCTCGGGCGGTCAGCGTCAGCGGCTCGCGATCGCTCGCGCCCTTGTCCGCGACCCCCGGGTGCTGGTTCTGGACGAGGCCACGTCGGCACTGGACGCCCGTTCCGAGGCGCAGGTCCAGGAAGCCCTCGCCCGCCTGGTCGCCGGCCGGACGGTCTTCGTCGTGGCCCACCGCCTCTCCACGATCCGACGCGCGGACCGCATCGTGGTGCTGGAGGCGGGGCGGGTGGTGGAGTCGGGCAGCCACCGGGAACTGCTCGCCCGCGACTCGGCCTACGCGCGGCTCCAGGCCACCCAGCTGGCCTGAGCCGTGAGTCGGACAGAGGGTGCCCACCCGTCGCCTGGGACGGGTGGGCACCCGGGTGTTCAGTACTCAGCGATGGTGCTCAGCGGTCGGCGGCGCTGCCTCGGACGACGCAGGAGCGGCTGTTCTCCCAGCCCCAACCGTCGCCGTCGGGGTCGGAGGAGGAGCCGTTCACGCAGTACGGGTAGCCGTTCGGAGCCGTGCCACCGGTGTTGCCGCCGCCGGATCCGGTGTCGGCGGCGCTGCCGCGGATGACGCAGGAGCGGCTGTTCTCCCAGCCCCAGCCGTCGCCGTCGGGGTCGGAGGAGGAGCCGTTCACGCAGTACGGGTAGCCGTTGGGGGCGGTGCCACCGGTTTCGCCGCCGCCTTCGTCGCCGCCTCCGAAGACCGTGGCGCGGGCCGAGGTGGCGGAAACGCCGTCGGCGCCGTTGAAGAACCGGTTGCCCCAGGCGGTCAGGGAGCCGGCGTCGAAGCCGCTGACCATGTCCAGGTAGTCGACACCGCTGCCGTTGCCGCTCCAGGACCAGCCGAGGTAGCCGACGCGAAGCGAACGCGCGGTGGCCATGATGGCGTTCTCGTCGGGGTTCCCGTCGCTGTGGTTGTCACCGAACTCGCCCACGACAATGGGAAGTCCGTTGGTGACGAAGTGGTTCAGGTAGCCCTGGACCTCCGCGGCGGTGTCGTACACGCCGTACATGTGGATGGAGAAGATCGTGTTGCGGCGCGGGTCGGAGGCGAACACCGAGGCCGCGTTGTTCCGCATGGTGTTCGACCAGTCCTGGCCCCAGTTGGGGGCGTCGACCATGAGGGCGTTCTCGATGCCGGCGTTCCGGAGCTTTCCGATGGCGCTCTTGGTGGCGTCGGTCCAGGCCTGGTAACCGCTGTTGCCGAAGGGCTCGTTGCCGATGTTGACGACGACGTAGTCCTCCTTGCCCTGCAGGGCGCTTCTGATGCCCACCCAGTAGTCGGCGGCCTGGCCGAGCGTGGCGGCGGCGCCGTCCTCGCCGTAGCCGGTCGTGTCGTGCACCTCCAGGACGCAGATGACCTTGTTTGTCTTGCAGTCGTCGATGATCGACGAAACCTGGGACGCGCTGGTCTTCGTCCAGCGGTCGCCGCTGGAGAGGACGACGCGGACGCTGTTGGCGCCCTTGGCCGCGATGTCGGCGATGGCGTCGGTCTCGCCGGGGTACCAGGCGTGCGCGTGGTTCACCCCGCGCATCACGAACTCACTGCCGTTGGCCTCGTACACGCGGCCGTTGCTGACGTGGATGCCGCCGTCGGCGGCGTGTGCGGCTCCTGCGGTCCCGAAGACGGGCAGCAGCGTCCCGGCGACGCCGGCGAGAGCGCTGCCGACGGCCGTGAGCCACGTCCTCCGTGGTGACTTGGTCATGCCTCTCCTCGTGAGAAGTGGGGAAGGGCCCCGACCACATGCAACTCCGACAATATGACAACGTTGTCGGAGCGTGATGACCGAGCCGCTGGTCCGCACGTCGGGGGTGTGTCCACCATGAGGCACCCGTGGCCGGATTTCTGTCAAGCGTGAAGGACGTTTTGATTGCCATAAGGCTTGGCGATGAGGTTGGTTCATTAAACCCGTGCTGAACGTTCAGCCGATCCTTTCGATCTGCTACTGGCCCGAAGGCGACCTTCTGCTGGACTACGGTAAGCGGTTCTGAAATTGCGTTGCGGTCCGTGCGCGCACCTGTGGCAGGGCCCTCGGTCGGCGATGTTAGGTGTCACCCGTGCCGGGGGTGCGTTCTGCGCCTGCGACTGGGGCTGGCTCTCAGGGTGGTGAACCGAACTGTGCTGGAGCCGCCGGAAGCCGGTGGTGTGATCTCGTGGAAATGGGCTCCGAAGGGCGAGGCGGAGAGCAGAGGAATGTAGATCCCGGAAAAATGCGAGCAGTATGAAATGGGGGGAACGGCATTCTCTGAGGGCTGGAGCGGCTGGCGACGCCAAGGGGGTATGCCAATGAGATCCCCGGCCCGCGGGGAGACCGACGCGCGCTACCACGGGGAGGTCCGCAAGGTCCTCCTGGAGGCCGAGGCGACGCACCGGGCGATCCAGCTCGCCCGGGTCGCTGGGGCGCCGCTCTACGTCGTCCACGCCTCCGCCGAGGAGGCCGTCGCGGAGATCGCCGCCGCCCGGGACATGGGTCTGCCGGTCTTCGGCGAGACCTGTCCGCAGTACCTGTTCCTGTCGACGGACAACCTGGCGGAGCCGGACTTCGAGGGCGCGAAGTACGTGTGCAGCACGCCGCTTCGGCCGAGGGAGCACCAGGCGGCGCTGTGGCGGGGGCTGCGGACGAACGACGTCCAGGTGGTGTCCACGGACCACTGCCCGTTCTGCTTCGTGGGGCAGAAGGAGCTGGGCCGGGGGGACTTCTCGAAGATCCCCAACGGCCTGCCGGGGGTGCAGAACCGCATGGACCTCCTCCACCAGGCCGTCGTCGAGGGGCACATCGGCCGGCGCCGCTGGATCGAGATCGCCTGCGCGACCCCGGCGAGGATGTTCGGCCTCTACCCGCAGAAGGGCACGATCGCGCCCGGCGCCGACGCCGACGTCGTGATCTACGACCCGAACGTCCGCCAGACCCTGTCGGCGGCCACGCACCACATGAACGTCGACTACTCGGCGTACGAGGGGAAGGCGATCACCGGCCAGGTGGAGACCGTCCTGTCCCGCGGCGAACTCGTCATCGACCAGCGGAAGTACGCGGGCCACGCCGGCCACGGCTCCTTCGTCCCCCGCTCCACCTGCCAGTACCTGAACTAGGAGAATGACGTTGGACTTCGGACTCGTCCTCCAGCATCGGGCGCGGCGACTCCGCCATGCGCGTCGCCGGCCGCAGACGGGCCGAAGGCCCTCGCCCACGCGCGTGACCAGTGCCGCTGGTTCGGCGGCATGGTCGGCAACCACGTCGCCGACCTGGTGGACAAGTACGGCGAGCACTCGGACATGGTGCCGGAGGAGCTCACCGCGTACATCAAAAACCGGCAGGGCTACGACTACTCCCACCACGGCCGCGCCGACAACCCCGACACCGCCTTCGTCCCCGACGAGATCGTCGACCGCTTCTGCCTCCTGGGGCCCGCCGAGGCCCACATCGAGAAGCTCCGCCACCTCAGGGACCTCGGCGTGGACCAGTTCGCGGTCTACGACATGCACGACAACCGCGAGGGCACCATCGACGCCTACGGCGCCACCGTCATCCCCGCCCTTCGCTGACGAGGCGCCCGGGGAGAGCGATCGGAGACAGTCAGGAGAGAGAAGGCGGCCCCGTCACGGCAGGGGCCGCCTTCTTCGTTGGACTACATCTGACGATTCGTCAATTGCGACGCCTCGGCGACTCGTTCACACCGGCCCCGGGCCTCTCACCTCACTCAATGGCCGTTGACAGGCACACCTGTGCCATTTAACGTGTGGCATGTGAAATGTTACTGCGCCAAAGGGGGGCGTTGTGCCTGTAGTTACGGGGCTTGACGAGCGAGTGACCACGGTGGTGAAGGCGGCCGGACTGACCCGGCCCGACAACCGGTTCTTCGCCGCCGCCCGAGTGGCCGAGGAGGTCGCCGCCACCGACGCGCTGGCGATCGCCCGGCAGTGGGAGGCCATGACGAAGGCCTTCATGTTCACCACCATCGCCGGCCTGGGTGCGGCCGCCCGCCGCTTCGCCGGCCAGGCCGCACCGGAACGCGAGGTCCTGGCCGCCTTCCAGACCG
Organism: Streptomyces sp. NPDC020807; assembly: GCF_040641575.1. Taxonomy (NCBI): domain Bacteria; kingdom Bacillati; phylum Actinomycetota; class Actinomycetes; order Kitasatosporales; family Streptomycetaceae; genus Streptomyces; species Streptomyces sp. NPDC020807. The sequence continues at coordinate 253,750 of NZ_JBFADU010000008.1, read as the reverse complement.
CCTTCCGGGTCATCGGCGACGACCTGGACAACCTGGCGGCCGAATTCGGCGCCGTCGCTCCGCGCGGCGCGGCCGGCATCCACTACCTGTGGTGGAACGACACCATCACCGCCCCGCTGGCGGAGCTGACCGGCGAGCGCACGCCCGCCGAATTCCCTTCCGGCGTGGCGAAGTTGATTGCCGCCATGGACGACCTGGCTGACCACAGGCTCGGCGCGGCCGTGCAGCTCCGGGTGGTCGAGACGATCGCGCTCGACATCGCGGTGGCCTTCCGTCGGATGTACGCGAAGGTGCGGACCTCCGACGGCGGGAAGTTCTTCGCCGCCTCCGACGCGCTGGTCTGGATCGACGCCCACATCAAGGCCGAGACCAGCCACGCCGCGTCGGTCAGCGACGAGGAGACCGGTATGACCGCGCTCGTCGAGAGCGATGCCGACGCCGACGAACTGCTCGTCCTGGCGACGGAGTACGCGGACCGATGGGCCGACGCGCTCGACGACTTCGCCGACCAGCTCTCGCCCCGTTGATCCGGAACGGGGGAAAGAGTCAGTGAACGACGTCATCGCCACCGCGGTGAACGAGCTCCGCACGACGGTACGGCCGGAGGACCTGCGCGACCCGCTCTTCCTCAAGCAGCTGTCCCACGGGCTGACCGAATCCCCGGTGCTGCGCGATCTGCCGATCGCCCAGGCGCTGGCCGAGGATCTGCTCACCTTCCCCGAGGACGGCCTGCTCGCCCGCACCAAGGCCCACATCAACGGGCGGGTGGACAACCACATCCTCTCGCTCTTCGACGCCTCCTACTTCCCGTCCCTGTCGCTGGACTTCCTCAGCTACCGGACTCTGCCCACCAACGAACACCTGGCGGCCCGGTACCCCAGCCCGACGGTGCCGGTGGCGATCGAGCACCGGTCCACGGGCTTCGCGGCCCGCCCGGTGGTGGCGCTCTTCCCGGAGAACCACCTCGACGGGCGGCAGGAAAGCCACGACCTGATCTTCTACTTCATCGACAAGTTCGTCGAACGGCACCTGCGGACCACCCGCGTGCTGATCGCGAACACCATGGCCGAGGGCTCGTTCCCGCTGGTCGAGGAGGCCGGGCCGGCCGAGGTCGAGCAGGCCTCGTCCTGGTGGGTGCAGCTGCACGAGTACCACCACCGGCAGGGCGACATGCCGATCCCCGACTACCTCCCGGTGAAGAAGGCCAAGCCGCTCGCCGGCCTGGAGGAGCTCCGGGTCGACGTCTCGGCACTGCTCGCCTGCCGCAACGACCCCCACCTCCCGCAGCGGGAGGCCCGGTTGGCCTACGAGTACATCCTCTCCGAGCGGCTGCTGCGCTACGCGGTGGAGGGCGTCCCGCGTCCCAACTACGACGCGGTCGCCTCCCAGCTCCTGTTCACCTACCTGCGGGCCGCCGGCGGCATCCGGCTGCACGACGGCCTGATCCACCTGCGCCCCGAACTCGACGACGTTCTCGCCGAGTTCCTCGGTGAGATCCAGGCGATCGAACGGCACATCCGCACCGAGCCCGCCGAGCGGGTCCGGGAGCGCCTGCTGGGGTTCACGAACCGGTACACCGACTACGACGAACAGGCGAAGGACTACCGGCACATCGCCTTCTTCGCCGAGGCCAAGAAGAGGCTGGGCGTGTGATCGAGATTCCGCTCTACCAGGTCGACGCCTTCACCGACCGGGTCCTGTGGGGCAACCCGGCGGCCGTCTGCCCACTGGAGGAGTGGCTCCCCGAGCCGCTGATGCAGGCCATCGCCCTGGAGAACAACCTCCCCGAGACCGCCTTCATCGTCCGCAACGGCGAGGCGTACGACCTGCGGTGGTTCACCCCGACGCAGGAGGTCGACCTGTGCGGGCACGCCACCCTGGGCGCTGCCCAGGTGGTGCTGACCCGGCTGGAGCCCGGCCGGGACCAGGTCACCTTCCACTCGGCCAGCGGCCCCCTGGTGGTGACCCGGAGGGGCGGGGACTACGAACTGACCTTCCCTGCGCTGGAGTTCACCGGGGCCGTCGAACCGCCGGCCGAACTGCTGGCCGGTCTGGGGCCGGTGGCGCCCGTCGCGGTCCACCGGTCGATGGACTGGATCGCGGTCTACGAGAGCGAGGAGCAGGTACGGGCGATCGTGCCGGACCAGCGCGCGCTCGCCGCCCTCGACCTCCGCGGCGTCGTGGTCACCGCGCCCGGCGCCGAGGCGGACTTCTGCTCCCGGTTCTTCGGCCCGAAGCTCGCCATCCCCGAGGACCCGATCACCGGCTCGGCGCACTGCGCGCTGGTCCCCTACTGGGCGCGGCGCATCGGCCGCACCGAGCTGCGCGCCCACCAGTTCTCACCCCGGCTCGGCCGCACCCGGACCATCACCGTCGACTGCCGGCTCGACGGGGACCGGGTCGGCCTCCGGGGTGCCGCCAGGCCGTACCTGACCGGCGTGATCCACCTGTCCGACGAGGACCTCGACCAGAGCCCGGAGGGCTGACACGTGCGCACCAACCGAATCTTCCACGCGGTGGACTCCCACACCGAGGGCATGCCCACCCGGGTCATCACCGGCGGCGTCGGGGTGATCCCCGGCGCGAGCATGGCCGAGCGGCGGATCCACTTCCGCGAGAACCTCGACCACATCCGGACGCTGCTGGTCACCGAGCCGCGCGGCCACTCCTCGATGAGCGGCGCGATCCTCCAGCCGCCGACCCGGCCGGACGCCGACTGGGCCGTGCTCTTCATCGAGGTCTCCGGCTACCTGCCGATGTGCGGGCACGGCACCATCGGCGTCGCCACCGTGCTGGTGGAGACCGGCATGGTCGAGGTCTCGGAGCCGGTCACCACCGTCCGGCTGGAGACCCCGGCCGGCCTGGTGGTGGTCGACGTGGCGGTCAAGGACGGCCGCGCCGAGCACGTCACGCTGCGCAACGTGCCGGCCTTCGCCGAGCGGCTGGACGCCGAGCTGGAGGTGCCCGGCTTCGGAACCGTCCGCTACGACCTGGCGTACGGCGGCAACTTCTACGCGATCGTCAAGCTGGACGACTACAAGCTGCCGTTCGACCGCAAGGCCAAGAACGAGATCACCGCGGCCGGCCTCGCCACCATGAAGGCGATCAACGAGACCGACGAGCCGGTGCACCCGGAGGACGACCGCATCCGCGGTGTGGGGCACGTGTACTTCGAGGCCCCGGGTTCCACCGCCGCCCACTCGCGGCACGCGATGTCGATCTACCCCGGCTGGTTCGACCGGTCGCCCTGCGGCACCGGCACCAGCGCCCGGATGGCCCAGTTGCACGCCCGCGGCGAGCTCGCGCTCGGGGCGGACTTCGTCAACGAGTCCTTCATCGGATCGAAGTTCACCGGCCGGCTGGTCGAGGAGACCACGGTCGCCGGACGTCCCGCGGTGGTCCCGACGGTCACCGGGCGGGCCTGGATCACGGGTACCGCGCAGTACTTCCTCGACCCCACGGACCCCTTCCCGGCGGGCTTCGAACTCTGATCGCCCCGGTCACCGCAAGAAAGGAGGCGCACCCGTGGCCTCAGTGATTCTCAGTCGCATCCCGTTCGACGAGGAGCGGCTCGTCAAGGACGTGGCCCGGCTGGCCACGCTGCCGGCCCCGCAGGAGCCGTACGAGGTCTTCACCACCGGCACCTGGCTCAACCTCAACCTGTGGAACGCCACCGGCGACCACAGCGACGGCTTCTGGTACGGCCACGAGCAGCGCCCGGGACAGGCCACGGCGCTGCTCGACGAGGTGCCGTACCTGCGAGAGGTGATCACCTCGTGGTTCAACCTGGACCGGCTCACCATGGTCCGGGGGCGCAACGTCTCGCAGTTCTCGATCATCCCGCACCGGGACTTCATCGAGGCCGGCCACGTGACCGAGTTCTTCCGGGTGCTGATCTTCCTGGAGGACAACGAGCACACCGTCAACTCCGACGAGGACATGGTGTTCCACGTCCGCAAGGGCGAGGTCTGGTACCTGGACGCCGCCCAGGTGCACGCGGGGATGAACATGTCCACCCGCAGCCGCTGGTCGCTCTGCCTGGACTTCGCGGCCGGCCCGGGATTCGAGCCCGGTGACATCTTCGCCCGGCCCGAGTTCCACCAGCCCGACCTGGAACCGGAACTGGTGGTGCGGCGGCCCGCCGATCCCGGCCTGCCCGAGCGGCTGCGGGCGCTCAGCGGTGTGGTGTCCCGGCACAACATCAAGGACATCGCCTTCCTGCTGGGCCGTATCCACTTCACCGAGGAGGTGCCGATCGCCTCGTCCTGGGACTGGCTGCTGGACATCACCCGGGAGAACGGCGATCCGGAGCTGATCGCGATCGCCGAGCGCGCCAAGAAGTTCTTCGTCCTCTCCCGCGAGGTCGGCGAGGACTTCAGGTTCCTGCCCGGATGAGCGCGGACGAACTCCCGGGCCCGGCCCTGCTCGCCCACGTCATCGCGGTCTGGCAGGACGAACTCGCCCTCGACCCGGTCGCACACGACCAGGACTTCTTCGAGCTCGGCGGCCACTCGCTGGGGGCCATGCGGGTCGCCGCGCGGCTCGGCGAGGAGCTCGGCTGCGACCTGTCGCTGCGGGCGGTCTTCGAGCACCGCACCGCGGCGGCGCTGGCCGCCGAGCTCACCAGGATGGGAGCGAAGCAGTGATCAGCCTGTTCCGGCCGGCCGACAGCGAGGACGAGTTCTCGCGCGCGGTCGCCGAGTTCCTGGCGGACGGCGGCGGGCCGGTGCCGGTGTGGACCGGCGGGCGGCCCGACCTGGTGGCCTCGCTCGACCTCGCCGCCGGTCTGTACTCCTCGCCGCGTCGGCCGCCGGTCTGCGAAGCCGGTGTGGTGGTCGGCGAACTCCCGGCCTCGATCAGGGAGTTCGCCCGGCCGGCCGCCCGGAGCTGGACCACCGGAGCCGCCGGCGTCCGGCTGCCGGTCAGTGGATCGCTGCTGATCCTCGGTCGCTACGAGAACCTCACCATGGCGGCGATCGGGCCCGCGCTGGTCGAGGCGTACCGGACCGGGCGGGACGTGTTCCTCCTGACCGGCCGCGACCCGCAGTCGATCAGCTGGGCCGTCGCCAAGCAGTACGCCGCGGTCGCCGCGGACGGCGCGACCGGGCTCTTCACCGACCTCGACACGCAGCCGCTGCCTTCCCCCGTCCCCGCCGGCGACGAGCCCGTCTACCTGGACGCGCGCACCGTCGGCGGAGCCGACCTCACCCGGATCGCCTCCGAGAGGATCTGGAAGCGGGTACTCGTCAGCGGGCACGGCACCGAGGACAGCATCAACCTCGGCGCCCACACCGTCTGCGGGCTCAGCCCGGTTGCCCGACCCGGGCAGCCCGGCCCCAGCTGCGCACACGGCCGCGGCTGCCACAAGCCCGAGGACAAGCTGGTCCCCGCCCACCGGATGCGGACCGCCGAACTGGTCCTCGGCGGCTGCGACAGCGGCGCGCTGGCCGACCTCGCCACCTACGGCCCGGACCACCAGCTGCTGCTCAACGCGATCGACGGCCCTGCCCAGACGGTGGTCGCCGGGATCTCCATGCACCAGTCGGCCCGGGTGGAGAACCTGCGCTGGCTGGAGGCCGCCGAGGGTGACGGCGCGACCGCCCGGCTGCTCAACACCGCGCTGCTCACCATGCACCCGTACCCGTCCTTCGTCCAGGCGGGCCTGCCGTCCTCGGCCTACCCGCACGCGGTTCCCGCGGACGCGGGGCGTTCGCGGCCGGACCGGCCCGCCCCGGCCGACCGGCCCGCCGGGTCGGTCCACGCGCTCGCCGCCCGTGCGCACGCCTTCCTGCTGCCCGGCATGCTGTCGGCCGCACACCCGCTGCGGGCGGAGTTCGAGCGGCTCGGCGAGCTGATCGAGGCCGGTGCCGTCCGGACGGTGACGGGACTGGCCGGGCCACGAGCCGAGTTCCTGCGCGCCGCGGAACAGGGCGGCACCGATCTGGACGCGGCCATCGCCCGCCGCCTGGCGGAGCGCCCCGACGACCCGCTCTCCGAGTTCCCCCGGTACTTCGGCGACCGCAGCCGCGTCGACCCCGCCGAGGCGGTCAACCCGCCCTGCGTGCTGTGCGGCCGGCCCGCCTGGCAGTACCCGCGTCACGGCTTCACCCCCCGTATTCCGCTCACCACCGCCCACGTCTGCCTGAGCTGCGGCCCGGTCGGCTACTGGATGGACGGCGGCCCGCGGCTGCACTCCCGCGCCGACCCGACCGTGACGGCGGGAGGGACCCTGCGGATCGAGGCGACCGTCGCCCCCGAGCGGCCCGGCCCGGTCCAGGTCGGCCTGCTGCTGCCCTGGCACGTGCGGGCCGCGATCTCGCCGCCGGTGCACAGCCTCCCGGCGGGCGGGGCAGGCCCGGTCGTCTTCGAGGTGCGCTTCGACCCCTCGGCCCCGCCGCAGGAGCACCACTACACCGTCTTCGGCGTCCAGGACCTCGCGCTCTCCCTGCTGCGCTGCCCCTTTGCCGTACTACCGCCCGGGGAGGCATAGATGGCGACCACCCCGTACGCGGCGGACGCGCCGCCCACCGTATCCGCCGAGGAAACCCTGCACGCCGCCGTCGCCCGCCGTGCGGCCGAGCGGCCCACCCACCCCGCCCTGCTCGACCGGGGAGTGCCGATCGACTACCGGACCCTGGACCGGGCGGCCGACCACCTCGCGCGGCTGCTCACCGAACAGGGCATCGGGCCGGGCAGCCTGGTCCCGGTGCTCCTCGCCCGTTCGGCCCGGCTGGTGCTGGTCCAGCTCGCCCTGCTGAAGGCCGGCGCGGCCTACTCGGTGCTGGACCCCACCTGGCCCGCCGGACGCCTCGCATCGCTGGTCGGGCGGCTGCGCTCGCCGCTGGCCGTCGCCGACCCGGGCGAGCACGCCTTCCCGGTCTGGACCCCGCCCGATCAACCCCTCACCGCCCTGGCGGCCTCGGCCGCCCCGGCCGGTACCCCGTCGCCCGGCCAGGTGGACAGCGCCTCGCCCGCGATGGTCATCTTCACCTCCGGCACCACCGGAACCCCGAAGGCCGTGGTGCTGCCGCACCGCGCGGCGCTGCGCCTGTTCCGCGACCACAGCCCGGCCGCCTTCGGCCCTGACCACGTGCTGCCGCAGGTCTCCAACCCGGTCTGGGACATGTACGCGATGGAGGTCTGGGGCACCCTGGTGGCCGGCGGCACCTGCCTGCTGCCCGAGGAGCCGTACTTCCTGCCCGACTCGCTGCGCGCCGCCGTCGCCGACCGGGGCGCGAACACCGTTCACCTGCCCACCGCGCTCTTCCACCTGTTCGTCGACACCGACCCGCGCTGCTTCGCCGGCCTGCGGAAGGTGCTGGTCAGCGGCGAGGCGATGTCGGCCGCGCACGCGGCCAGGTTCCTGCGAGCCCACCCGGACACCGCACTGGTCAACTGCTACGGCCCGGTCGAGTGCTGCATGTTCGTCTCCTCCCACCGGCTGGCCCCGCGCGACTGCGAGTCCCCGGGCGGCGTGCCGCTCGGCACCGCCTCGCCCGGCACCCGGCTGTACGTGATGGAGGACGGCGTGCTCTGCCCACCCGGCACGCCCGGGGAGATCTGCGTGGCCGGCGAGGGCCTGGCCGACGGCTACATCGGGCAACCGGAGCTCACCGCCGAGCGCTTCACCGCCGTACCGGTCGACGGCCGGCCCACCCGGGTCTACCGCACCGGCGACCAGGGCTGGGTGGACGAGGAGGGCCGGCTGCGTTACGTCGGCCGCCGGGACCGGCAGGTCAAGCTCCGCGGCTTCCGCGTCGAGCCGGCCGAGGTGGAGCGGGCGGGCCGAGCCGTGGCGGGCGTGCTCGACTGCGCCGCCGTACCGATCCGCGAGGCCGACGGCGGCTACCAGTCGATGGTCCTCGCCTACACCGCCGCACCCGGTGTTCCCGCCCCGGCCGCGCCGACCGGCCCGACGGCTCCCGCCGCCTCAGCTGCCTCAGCCGCCCCGGCCGTCCCGCCGACCGACCCGCTCGGGGTGCGCCGGGCGCTGGCCGCCGCGCTGCCCGAATTCCTTGTGCCGTCCCGCGCGGTGGTGGTTCCCCGACTGCCGCTGACGCCGAACGGAAAGCTCGACCGTGCCGCCCTGGAGGAATGGGGCAGCACGCACTACCGAAGGAGGACCCATGGCTGACAGCCGACCCCGCCTGCTGCTGCTGGGGCTGGACCGCTACGCGCTCGACGCGTGCGTCCGGCTGGGGGTGGACGCCGTGGTGGTCTGCGGCGCGGCCACCCGGGACGACGGTCTGATGAGCGTGCCGCCCGAACTCCGGCTGCTCCGCGTGGACGACCAGAGCAGCGCGGAGTCGGTGCTGCTGGCGCTGCACCGCGCCGGCCTGGCCGCGGGCGGATTCGACGCCGTGCACACCGCCGACGAGTACTCCATGGTCACCGCGGGCCTGCTGGCCCGCCAGCTCGGCGTGCCGGGGATCGACCCGGACGTCGCGGCGCGCTTCCGCGACAAGTCGGTGCAGAAGGCGGCGGTGCGCGAGGCCGGCCTGCCCACCGCCCGCTGCCTGGTGATCGACGACGTCCTCGACCTCGACGGTGTGGGCGAGCTTCCGTTCGCGCCCGCCGTGCTCAAGCCGGTGGCCGGTGCCGCGACCGCGCTCACCTCCTCGGTACGGGACCGCGCCGAGCTGTCGGCGCGCAGTGCGGAGTACCGGCGCACGAAGCCCGCCCAGCGCACCTTCGTGCTGGAGGAGCACATCAGCGGCGAGGAGTGGTTCGTCGACGGCGTGGTCTTCGACGGCGAGCTGCTGTTCCTCGCCGTGGGCGCGTACGGCGACCCGTGCCTGGCGTCCCTGGAGAGCGGGACGCCGCTCTGGCTGCGGCACTTCGACCCGGACGCGGAGAGCTGGGTCTACGACCGGGCCCGCGGCGTGGTCGCCGACGCGCTGGCCGCGCTCGGCCTGAGCAGCGGCTCCTTCCACATGGAGCTCTTCCACGACCCCGAGTCCGGCACCCTGACCTTCGGGGAGTGCGCGGCGCGGCGCGGCGGCGGCCTGATCCACGAGCAGATCCAGGCCAAGTTCGGCGTGCACATCGGCGAGTGCGCGGTGCAGGCGGTACTCGGCCGCCGGCCCGTGATCGAGCCCAAGGTCCGGCCGGAGGTCTTCGGCGGCACCTACCTGCCCGGTCGGCCCGGCATCCTGCTGGACTGTCCGGACCCGGCCGAACTGACCGCGCTGCCGCAGGTCGAGTTCGCCCGGATCGAGCACCCGGTGGGCACGCACTTCGCGGCCGGCCCGGCCAACACCAGCCAGCGCGTGGGCCAGTTCATGGTCGTCGCGGAGACCGTCGAGCAGCTCACCGCGCGGTTCGACGAGGTCCGGCAGTGGTTCGACGAACGGCTGACCGTCCTGCCCGACGACCTGACCACCAGCGGCCGGCGCGAGTTCCAGCGCTCCTGGCGGCCCGACGCCGACTTCCGCGACACCCTGTGGCAGTCATGACCGCACGGCTGACATCCCTGCTGACGACTCTGCTGCCGGCCGACCGGGGCCGGCGCAGGGTCGCACTGTCCTCCTTCGTGCACAGCGGCGGCACCGGCCTGTCGGTCGCCGCGGGCGCGCTCTTCTTCACCCGCGTCGTCGGCCTGCCCGCCGGACAGGTGGCCACCGGACTCCTCGCCTCGGCGATCACCGGACTGGCCTCCGGCGTCTACGTCGGCCGGCTGGCCGACCGCTTCGGCGCGGCCCGGGTGCAGATCATCGTCAGCGTGCTCGGCGCGGCGATCAACGCGTCCCTGCTGCTGGTCCACTCCTTCGCGAGCTACCTGCTGGTCTCCATGCTCTCCGGAGCGGTGATCGCCGCGAGCTGGACCACCCTCGCGCCGCTGGTACGCGGCTTCGGCGGCGAGACGCCGGCCGCCTTCCGGGCCTACCTGCGGTCGGTCGGCAACCTGGCGATGGCCCTCGGCGCGGTCGCCGCCGGCTTCGCCATCCAGCTGGACACCGCGGCCGCGTACTACGCCGTCATGATCGCCCGCTCGCTCACCTACCTGCTGTCCGGCCTGCTGCTGTACCGCCTGCCACCGTTCCCCGCCACGGCCGCCGCCGAAGCCGCCGAAGCCCCCGAGGCCACGCCGGACGCCACCGACGGCCGCCGCCGGGCGGCTCTGCGCGACCGCCGCTACCTGGCCGCGACCGCCGCCAACGCGGTGATGTCGCTGCACTTCGCGGTGCCCACCTTCCTCCTCCCGCTGTGGATCGAGGGACACACCTCGGCACCGCGCTGGACCATCTCCGCGTCGCTGGTGCTCAACACCGTGCTGGTCGTCGCGCTCCAGGTCCGTCTCAGCCGGAACGTCGGAGACGTGCCGGGCGCCGGACGCGCCATGCGCCGGGCCGGTCTGGCCCTCGCCCCCGGTCTCGCCCTGATGGCCCTGGCCTCCGGGCCCTCCGCCTGGCTCGCCGTCCTCTGCCTGGCGGTCGGCATGGCCGTCTACACCCTCGGCGAGATCTGGCACACCGCGGCTTCCGCCGAGTACTCCTTCGGCCTCGCCCCCGCCGACTCCCAGGGGGAGTACGCCGGCGTCTTCCATCTCGGCCAGGGGCTCTCCGACGCCGTCTCTCCCATCATCCTCAGCGCCGTCCCGCTGGCCCTGGGGATCCCCGGCTGGCTCGGCCTCGCGGCCCTCCTCCTGCTCACCGGCCTCACCGCCCACCCCCTGATCCTCCGCGCGCAGGCCCGCCCCCTCGTCGGACAACCCGCCTGAACAGCGCCGGGGACCGGGGCGGCGGGGTCACAGCCCCGGTGTGCTGGGTGGTGCCGCGGCCGGTGGGGTGATCAGGCCGCGGTGATCAGTTCGGCGAGCGCGTCAACCCATGAGCTCTCTCCCCTTTATGTGTGTCACCCACATGCCCGCTCGCCGGGCCGTCCGCCTAGCGTGTGCACACCCGATACCGGGACGGGCATCGGGCGGACGCGCCGGGAGCGCATGACGGAAAGAGGGCCGGAGATGCCGCACGCGGTCGAGAGACGGACCCCGGGCCGCCGCTGGCGGCAGCGCGCCGCCCGCGCCCTGGCGGTGGCGGGAGTCCTCGCCGCCGTCGTGGCCCCGCCCGCCGCGGCCGGCGCGGCGGAAACCGCCGCCCCGCCCCCGTACCTCACCCTGGAGGCGACCTACGGAGCCGGGACCGTCGGCAACGGCTGGCAGAGCGTCGAGCGGTACGCCGACTCCACCACCGGCTTCCGCACCGAGGGGTTCCCGCCGGACGGCCGGGGCGACCAGGACGGCAAGCGCGTCACCTACTTCGGCGGCGTCTCCCGTCCCTCCTCCGGCAGGTTCCTCCTCTACTCGGCCCCCGGCTGGAACACCGGCACCCGCACCACCCCCGTCCTCCTCGTGCACGGGGCCAACGACACCGCCGACCGCGCCTGGGCCAACCCCGGCGAGTCCGGAGGCTACGGCTGCGGCGCCGCCACCTGCCCCTCCACCGGGCTCATGCAGTACCTCTCCGCGCGCGGCCACCGCGTCTTCGCCGTCGGCTTCGCCCACAAGCAGGGCGACAACCTCATGCAGGCGCAGATCGTCGGCGACGCCATCGCCGTCATCAAGGCCAAGCTCGGCGTCTCCCAGGTGGACCTGGTCGGCTGGAGCAAGGGCCAGATGTCGACCCGCGCGTACGTCTCGTCCGTGAAGCCGGGCTGGGGCCGCCCGTACGCCGGGGACGTCCGCCGCCTCGTCACGATCGGCGGCCCGAACGGCGGCTACGACTACCCGTACGCCCACGGCTGGGCCCACGACTTCTCCATCTGGCCCGCCTGCGGCGGCCAGGTCAACGCGCCGTCCCCGCACTCCCACATGACCTGCTACGGCACGTACACCGCGCGCCCCGAGTTCTCCATGACGCCGTCCAACGGTTACGACAACTACCCGGGCCAGCGCCAGATGCTCGCCCGCTGGGACGGGGTGTACGGAGTCGACGGCGCCGCCCAGGACTGGTACACGACGTACTACGGCGGCCAGGGCTTCTACACCGCCGGCGGCGGCATCCAGGCCGCCATCGACGCGGGCTCGCTCGTCGCCCCGCTGCACAGCGCTGGGATCCCCGCCTCCGTCCCCACCTACCTCCTCGCGGGCGGCTCCGCCGACATCGTCGGCATCTTCAACGAGAACCGCGGCCCGAGCGACGGCGTCGTCTTCGTCTCCAGCGCGCTCGACACCACCGGCATCGGCACCGTCGGCGGCAAGGCCACCGTCACCGGGGCCAACCACCTCGAACTCGGCTGGCACAGCTCGGTCACCGCGCAGATCGCCACCTGGCTCTCCTGAACGCCCGCTCCCGCGAAGGACCTCGACATGACGTCACTGCACACCCGCCGCGTGGCCACCGACCGCCTGACGCAGCAGATCACCGAGCTCGCCGACGCCCCGGCCGACGGCGAGGCCGTCGTCTTCGTCCACGGCAACGTCTCCTCCTCCACGTTCTGGCACTCCACCCTCACCGCCCTCCCGGCCGGCTACCGCCCCCTCGCCGTCGACCTCCGAGGCTTCGGCGGCACCGACGCGCCGCCCGTCGACGCCACCCGCGGCCTGCGCGACTACGCCGACGACCTCGGCGCCCTGCTCGACGCCCTCGCCGTCGAACGGGCCCACCTGGTCGGCTGGTCCATGGGCGGCGGCATCGTCCTCCAGTACCTGCGCGACCACCCGGAGCGCGTCCGCTCGCTGACCCTCGTCAACCCGGTCTCCCCGTACGGGTTCGGCGGTACGCGCGAGGCGGACGGCACCCTCAACTCCCCGGACGGCGCCGGATCCGGCGCCGGCACGGCCAACCCCGAGTTCGTCCGGCTCCTCGCCGAACTCGACCGCGGCGAGGACACCCCCCTCTCCCCGCGCTCCGTCCTCGCCGCCTGCTACGTCAAGCCGCCGCTGCGCTTCGACCCCGAGGTCGAGGACGCGTTCGTCGAGTCCATGCTCGCCACCCGCACCGGCGACGACCACTACCCGGGCGACAGCACGACCTCCGCCTCCTGGCCCGGCACCGCCCCCGGCACCCGCGGCGTCCTCAACTGCATGGCCCCCACCCACTTCCGCGTCGACGACCTGCACCTCGTCGAGCCCAAGCCGCCGATCCTGTGGGTACGCGGCGAGGACGACGTCATCGTCTCCGACACCTCGATCTTCGACCTGGCCCACCTCGGCTCGCTCGGCGCCGTGCCGGGCTGGGACGGCACGCCCGCCCAGCCGATGGTCGCGCAGACCCGCCACGTCCTCGACCGGTACGCGGCCGCGGGCGGCCGGGTCAGGGAGGTCGCGGTCGCCGACGCAGGTCACTCCGTCCACCTGGAGAAGCCCGAGGAGTTCGGCAAGGCCCTCCTGGAGGTCCTGTCCGCATGACCGAGCCGGTGACCGTGTGCGGTACGAGGCAGGGCGCGGTCCGTGGCCGCGCCCTGCCCGGCGGAGTGACGTCCTTCCTCGGCATCCCGTACGCCGCGCCGCCCGTCGGCGCGCTGCGGCTGCGCGAACCGGCCCCGCCGGAACCCTGGACGGGCGTCCGCGACGCGACGGCCCACGGCCCGACGGCGCCCCACGCGCCCTACGCGCCGCCGTTCGACGTCCTCATCCCCGAGAACCACGTCGCGGGCGACGACTTCCTGAACCTCAGCATCTGGACCCCCGCCCCGGAACCCGGCGCGGGGCTTCCCGTCATGGTGTGGCTGCACGGCGGGGCGTTCACCAACGGCTCCGGGTCGGCGTCCGCGTACGACGGCGCCGCCTTCGCCCGCGACGGCGTCGTCTGCGTCACGCTCAACTACCGCCTGGGCGCGGACGGATGGCTCCGGTTGCCGGGCCGCCCAGACAACCGGGGCCTGCTCGACCAGATCGCCGCCCTCCGCTGGATCCGCGAGAACATCGCCTCGTTCGGCGGCGACCCGGAGCGGGTGACGCTCTTCGGGGAGTCGGCGGGCGCGATGAGCATCGGCACGCTCCTCACCACCGGGGCCGCCCGGGGCCTGTTCCGCAGGGCCGTCCTCCAGAGCGGGGCCTGCCACCACTTCCTGCGCCCCGCGTCGGCGGCGCGCATCACCGCCCGCCTGGCGGAGAAGCTCGGCATCGCGCCGACGGCCGAAGCCCTCGCGGCCGTACCCCTCCCGGAACTCCTCGCCACCCAGGCCGAGTTGCGCGGCGAGGTCGGAGCCGACCCCGACCCGGCGCGCTGGGGCGAGGCGGCGCTCAACATCATGCCCTTCGAGCCGGTGCTCCCGGACCTCGTACTCCCCGGCCCCGACCCCGGCGTCGACCTCCTCGTCGGCAGCAACCGCGAGGAGTACCGCCTCTTCCTCGTCCCGACGGGCCGCCTGCCCGCCGTCCCGGAACCCGCGCTCCACGCCCTGACGGCCGCCTACGGCCTCGACCCGGCCGCCGCCCTCCCCGTCTACCGGGCCGGCCGCCCCGGCGCCACACCCGGCGAGCTGCTCTCGGCCGTCGCGACCGACTGGTTCTACCGCGTCCCCGCCGTGCGCCTCGCCGAGTCCGTACCCGGCACGCACCTGTACGAATTCGCTTGGCGCTCACCGGAGTTCGACGGCGAGCTCGGCTCCTGCCACGCCCTGGAGCTGCCCTTCGTCTTCGACCGCCTCGACGACCCCTCGTACGCACCGATGGTCGGCGACGACCCGCCGCAGGGCCTCGCGGACGCGATGCACGCGGCCTGGGTCGCCTTCGCGAAGACGGGCGACCCGGGCTGGAAGGCGTACGACGGGGTGACCCGGACGACGATGGTGTTCGCCGACGCGTCCGGGGGCACCCCGGTCGACGACCCGCGCCCGGGGGAGAGGCTCCTGTGGGAGGGGGTGCGCTGACGGTCGGGCCGTGCGGGCGCGTGTACGCGGGAACTCCGAGGGTACGACTAGAGCCACCCCTCGCACGCCCTGCGTGCGCCCCCACGCACGCCCCACGCACGGCCTCGTCGTTCCGCATCCCCGAACGAAGGGTTCCGCCGCATGACCGACACCGCACCAGCGGGCAGACGCGTCGCGTCCGACGCCTCCGCGACCGCCCCCGACGCCCGCTTCGCCAACGCCGACCTCCTCCCCGTCCCCGTGGCCCGACGCCAGTGGACCACGTACAACTTCGCCGCCCTCTGGGTCGGCATGGCGCACAACATCCCCTCCTGGATGCTCGCCTCCGGGCTCATCGCCCTCGGCATGGACGGCACGCAGGCCATCCTCACGATCGCCCTCGCCAACGTCGTCGTCCTGCTGCCGATGCTGCTCACCGGCCACGCCGGACCCCGGTACGGCATCCCCTTCCCGGTCCTCGCCCGCGCCTCCTTCGGCCTGCGCGGCGCCAACCTGCCCGCGCTCGTCCGCGCCGCCGTCGCCTGCGCCTGGTTCGGCATCCAGACCTGGATCGGCGGACAGGGCCTGTTCGTCCTCCTGGACAAGATCTTCGGCGGGAGCTGGGCGCAGGCCGAGCGGGTGGCCGGACAGCCCTGGCCCCTCTGGCTCTGCTTCGTCCTCTTCTGGGCGCTCGAACTCGCCATCATCCACCGGGGGATGGAGACCCTGCGCCGCTTCGAGAACTGGGCCGCGCCGTTCGTCGTCGTCGGCGCGCTCGCCCTCCTCGTCTGGATCACCGTCAAGGCGGGCGGATTCGGGCCGCTGCTCGACCAGCCGTCCCGGCTCGGCTGGGGCGCGGACTTCTGGCCGGTCTTCTTCCCGGCGCTCATGGGGATGATCGCCTTCTGGTCCACGCTCAGCCTCAACATCCCGGACTTCACCCGCTTCGGGAGGAACCAGCGCTCCCAAGTCCTGGGCCAGTCCCTCGGGTTGCCGACCACGATGACCCTCTTCGCCGTCCTCTCGGTGCTCGTCACCTCCGGCTCGCAGGCGGTGTACGGCGTCCCGGTCTGGGACCCGGTGGCGCTCGCCGCCCGGACCGACAACGTCTTCGGGCTCCTCTTCGCCCTCGTCACGGTCCTGGTCGCGACCCTCTCCGTGAACCTCGCGGCCAACGTCGTCTCCCCGGCCTACGACCTGGCCAACCTGGCACCGAAGACGATCGACTTCCGCAAGGGCGCGCTGATCACGGGAGTCGTCGGCGTCCTCGTCATGCCGTGGAAGCTCACCGCCACGCCCGAGCTGTACATCTTCACCTGGCTCGGCCTCGTCGGCGGCCTCCTCGGCACGGTCGCCGGCATCCTCATCGCCGACTACTGGATCGTCCGCCGCACGGTCCTCGACACCGAGGGGCTGTACCGCGCCGACGGCCCCTACTGGTACCGGGGCGGCTGGAACCCGGCGGCCGTCCTCGCGTTCGCCCTCGGCGGCGTCCTCGCGGTCGGCGGCTCCCACTCCGCGCCCGGCACCGGACCCTTCCCCGAGGACGGCCTGATCCCCTTCCTGAAACCGCTCGCCGACTACGGCTGGGCGGTCGGCCTCGCGGCCTCCCTCCTCCTCTACACGGCCCTCATGCGGCGGTCGTCCGCCCGATCCAGCTGAGGTAGGACGAGACCCGGGTGTTCACGGCCGGACTCTCGGTCGCGCACCCCTTCCCGTACGAGACGAGCCCGACGACGTACGGCCGTCCGGCGACCCGGTGCACGAGCGGGCCGCCGGAGTCGTACACGCAGGTGTCGCGGCCGGGGGAGTACGTGCAGAGCTGCTCCGCCGTGACGGCGGTCATGCCCCGTGCCACGCAGGCCGCGTTCCCCATCGTGTCGAGCGCGACGACCCGCAGCACGTCGGAGGTGCCGCCCCCGTAGGAGGTCGCGCCCCAGCCGGGCGCCTCGACCCGCACGTGGTCCAGGGACCCGTGAGCGGACGGGTCCGGCAGCCCGACCGGACTCACGTCGCGGTTGTACGCGACCGGCCGGGCGAGCCGGACGAGCGCGATGTCGTTCCGCTGGGCGGCCGGGTCGTAGCCGGGGTGGACGAGGAACCGGTCGGGCGGGGCGAGCACGGCGTTCGGCGCGTCGTCGCGCACGGTCAGGTCGTGGTCGCCGAGCAGCACCCCGACCCGGGCGGTGTCGGCGTACGCCCCGGTGAGGCAGTGCGCGGCGGTCAGCACGTACCGCTCCGAGACGAGCACCCCGCCGCACATCACCCGCCGCTGTTCGAGGTCGACGAGCCCGGCCATGAAGGGGAACTGGTGCGGGACGGCCTCCTGCCCGCCGACGACCGCGTGCGCGGCCCCCGCTCCGAGGGGGGTCACGGCCGCGAGGACCGCCCCCGTCGTCGCGGCCAGGAACCGTCTCATCCGTCCCACGGTGTCTCCGAACTGCCGGCAGCGGTGTTCCGGGGCCGGAACCGTCTGCGGAGACGTTTCCTCAGCCCGTCCCGACTTCAACGATCAAGGAGGGACGGAGTCACCGGTCCGCGTCGGGACGCCACCCCGGGCCGTGCGCGGCCACCGCCGCGTCCCGGGCCGGACACGAGGAGGCCCGGCCCCTACGGCACCCGTGCCGTCCACTCCGCCGTGCCGAACTTCCTCTCCGCCAGCTCCTCCGCGCGGGTCAGCTCGTCCTCCGTGACGGCGCCCTCCGTCAGGCCGTAGCGGCCCCGGAAGGAGGCGATCATGCGGTCGATGACGGCCTCGCGCGGGAGGCCCGTCTGGCGGCGCAGGGGGTCGACGCGCTTCTTGGCGCTCTTCGTTCCCTTGTCGGAGAGCTTCTCGCGGCCGATGCGGAGCACCTCCGTCATCTTGTCCGCGTCGATGTCGTACGCCATCGTCACGTGGTGCAGCACCGCGCCCTCGCCCGCCACCATCCGCTTCTGCGCGGCGCCCGCGATCTTGCCGGCCTCCGTCGCGATGTCGTTGAGGGGCTGGTACCAGGCCTTGATGCCCATGTCGCCGAGCGCGCCCAGCACCCAGTCGTCGAGGTAGGCGTAGCTGTCGGTGAAGGAGAGGCCCTGCACGAGCGCGTCGGGCACGGAGAGGGAGTACGTGATCGTGTTGCCGGGCTCGATGAACATCGCGCCGCCGCCGCTGATCCGGCGCACCACCTGGATGCCGTGGCGCTCGGCGGCCTCGGGGTCGACCTCGTTGCGCAGGGACTGGAAGCTGCCGATCACCACCGCGGGCGCGCCCCACTCCCAGACCCGCAGGGTCGGCGGGCGGCGGCCGGCCGCGACCTCGGCGGTCAGGACCTCGTCGAGCGCCATGTGGAGGGCGGGGGAGCGCGGCGTCTCGTGGATGAGCTGCCAGTCGTAGTCCGTCCAGTCCGTGGCGTGCGCGAGCGCGCGCCGGACCGCGACGCCGACGCCCTCGGAGGTGAGGCCGTACATCTGCGTGCCCGCCGGCAGCGCGGCGTCGATCCGCGCCGCGAGCCCCGCGGCGTCGGTGTCGGCGGGCGCGCCCTCCAGGGCCCGGTCGATGGCGAGGATCGCCTCGTCGGGCTCCAGGAAGAAGTCCCCGGCCACCCGGACGTTCCGGAGCACGTCGTCCTCGACGTCCAGGTCGACGACGACGAGCTTCTCGCCGGGCGCCTTGTACTCACCGTGCACCGCTTCGTTCCCTTCCCTCGGGACCCGGACAGATCCCTGCATACCGTCCCTTGCACTGTAGGGCAGCCCGCCCCGGTCAGGGGCGGGGCCGGTCGGTCATCCAGCGGGCGGCGAGGAGGCCCGAGAGCGCGGTGAGGACGGCGGCGGCGAGGACGGTCGCGTCGAGCCCCAGCGCGTCGGCGAGGACACCCGCGACCAGGGCACCCGCCGCGTACCCGACGTCACGCCAGAAGCGGTACGTGCCGAGCGCGTGGGCCCGCCAGGAGGGGTGGGCGTGGTCGGAGACCGAGGCGATGAGCGCCGGGTAGACGAGCGCGGTGCCGAGGCCCAGGCCGACGGCGGAGAGGACGCCGGCGAGCAGCGGGCGGTCGAGGAGCGTGAGGGCGAGCAGGAGGGCCGCCGCCTGGACCAGCATGCCGGTGACGACGAGCGGCTTGCGGCCGACGCGGTCGGCGAGGTGGCCGGCGGGGATCTGGCCGACGCCCCACAGCAGCGGGTAGAGGCCCTTGATCAGCCCGATGGCGGCGATGCCGAGGCCGTGGTCGGCGAAGAGCAGCGGGAAGACGCCCCAGGTCAGGCCGTCGTTGAGGTTGTTGACCAGCCCTGCCTGGCTGGCACCGCGGAGGGAGCGGTCGCGCCACGAGGTCCGGGTGAAGGTCTCGGCGAAGGGGGGCTCGCCGACGCCCGGCGGTGACGGATGGCGGGCGAGTTCGAGCGCCAGGTGGGCGGCGGTGTCCTTGGCCCGGAGGGACAGGCCGAGTCCGGCGGCGAGGAACACGACGCCGACGAGTTCGGGCGCGGGCCGCAGCCCGTACCGCGTGGCGAGCCAGCCGGTGAGCAGGGCCGTGGCGCCGACGGAGACGTACCCGGCGGCCTCGTTGAGCCCGGTGGCGAGCCCCCGGCGGGCGGGTCCCACGAGGTCGATCTTCATGTTGACGGTCATCGACCAGGTCAGCCCCTGGTTGACGCCGAGCAGGACGTTCGCGGCCACGATCCACCACCAGGACGGGGCCCAGGCGAGGACGAACGGCACGGGGGTGCCGATCACCCAGCCGGCCAGGAGGAGCTGCCTGCGGCGGAAGCGGGCGGTGAGGACGCCGGCGGCGAGGTTCGTGAGGGCCTTGGCGAGGCCGAAGGCGACGATGAACGAGAAGACGGCGAGGTTGCCCGTGAGCCCGAAGACCTCGGTGCCGATCAGCGGGACCGTCGTCCGTTCCAGGCCGACCAGCGCCCCGACCGCCGCCGTGACGACGACGAGCAGGGCGAACTGCCCCCGGTTCTCCCGAAGCCCGAGCCGGACGGCGCCCGGGTCGGTTCCCGGGGCGGGCCGCTTCGTGGTGGTGTGGCTGTACATGCAGCTCACCATACCCCTGGGGGTATTAATGCTCTGTGGCGAGGGATACCTGGGGGGGTATTTGACGCAGCCTTCCGGCCCTGACTAAAGTCCATGCCATAAGTACCCCGGGGGGTATCCGAAAGGGTGATCTTCCATGCGTGAAGTGGATCTGGACGCCTTCGCGTCCGAGCTGGCGGAGGGCGCCTTCGCCATCGACGTACGAGAGCCGGACGAGTTCGCGGCGGGCCACGTGCCGGGAGTCCGGACCGCACCGCTCTCCGAGCTGGGTGCCCACCTCGCCGCGCTGCCCGCCGACCGGCCCGTCTACGTCATCTGCGCGAGCGGCAACCGGAGCGCGTGGGCCGCCGAGCACCTGGAGGCCGCCGGCTTCTCCGCGCTCTCGGTCGCGGGCGGCACCTCCGGCTGGGTCCGCACCGGCCGGCCGGTCGTCCGCGGCGCGGACGCCCACGCCGCCTGACCGCACACCGGGCCGCCCGAACGGGCTCCCGTCGCTCGACCCGCAGTTCCCCCTCCCGCAGGGCTCCGCCCTGCGCGTGCCTTCCCTCGAAAGGAACGCCGTGTTCTTCGCCCAGTACTACCTCGACTGCCTCTCCCAGGCGTCCTACATGATCGCCGACGAGAAGACCCGCCGGGCCGTGGTCGTCGACCCGCGCCGGGACGTCTCGGAGTACCTCGCCGACGCCCGCGCGCACGGCTTCACCGTCGTCGGCGTGATCAACACCCACTTCCACGCGGACTTCGTCGCCGGCCACCTGGAGATGGCGGCCGAGACGGGCGCCTGGATCGGCTACGGCTCGCGCGCCGAGACCGAGTACCCGATCCGGCACCTCGCCGAGGGCGAGCGGATCGCCCTGGGCGACGTCGTCCTGGAGGTCATGGAGACCCCCGGCCACACCCCGGAGTCGATCAGCGTCCTGGTGTACGAGCGGGCCGCGGACACCGTCCCGTACGGCGTGCTCACCGGCGACGCGCTCTTCATCGGCGACGTCGGCCGCCCCGACCTCCTCGCCTCCGTCGGCGTCACCGCCGAGGAGCTCGGCGCCATGCTCCACGACAGCGTCCAGCACAAGCTGATGGGCCTGCCGGACGAGGTCCGGGTCTTCCCCGCGCACGGCGCCGGATCCGCCTGCGGCAAGAACCTCTCGACGGAGAAGTCCTCCACCATCGGCGACCAGCGGGCCACCAACTACGCCTGCGCGCCGATGGGCCGCGAGGAGTTCGTCGCCCTCGTCACCGCCGGCCAGTCGGCCGCGCCCGGGTACTTCGCCTACGACGCCGACCTCAACCGCAAGGACCGCACCCTGTACGACGCCACCGCCGCGGCCCGGCCGCTCGCGCTCGCCGAGTTCGGCGGACTGCGCGCCGGGGGAGCGGTCGTCGTCGACGCCCGCGACCCGCAGGAGTTCGCGGCCGGGCACCTCGCCGGCGCGGTCAACGTCCCGGCCGACGGCCGCTTCGCCGAGCAGGCCGGCACGGTCCTCGACCCGGCGGACGAACTCGTCGTCATGGCCCCGCAGAACCGCGAGGAGGAGATCGTCACCCGCCTCGCCCGCATCGGCTTCGACCGGGTCGCGGGCTACGTCCGCAACCCCGAGGACGCCCTGCGGGTCATGGCCGACGAGGTCGCCCCGGCCAGCCGGGTCACCGCCGCCCACCTCAAGGAGGCCCTCGCCGGGGACAACCCGCCCCTGGTGGTGGACGTGCGCACCTGCGGCGAACGCCAGGCGAACGGGTTCGTCCCCGAGGCCCTCCACATCCCGCTCAGCGAACTGCCCGCCCGTACCGGCGAGCTGCCCGCCGACCGGCCGCTGGTCCTGCACTGCGCGGGCGGACACCGCTCCTCCATCGCCGCCAGCCTGCTCCGCCACCGAGGCTTCCGCGACGTCTCCGACATCCTCGGCGGCTGGGCCGCCTGGGCCCTCGCGACCGAGTCCGCGGCTGTCTGACGGTCCTGCGGACCGCCGGGTCCGCGGCTGTCCGACGGTCCTGCGGACCGCCGGGTCCGCGGCTGTCCGACGGTCCTGCGGACCGCCGAGCCCGCCGCCGTCCGACGGACCCCCCCGACCGCCGGCGCGGTCCGGATGCACCCCCCGTCCGGCCCGCGCCGGCTCCCGGCGAGGGGCGGAGGCCGCACTGCCTCCGCCCCTCCGCCCTTCCGCCCTTCCGCCCCGTCGCGGGCGCGGGCCCGCCGCCCCGCCCGCGACGGCCCACCCCCTCCAGCAGACACGCACAGCCCCCTTCCCCGTACCTCTCCTCCCCCCCCGGAGTCCCGCATGAGCGCCGAGCGCACCGTCCAGTCGATCAGTCCCGCCCTCCTCCTCCGCCTCGTCCAGGAGGGCCGCGCCCCGCGCCTGCTCGACGTCCGCACCCCCGGCGAGTTCCGTACCGTCCACATCGCCGGCTCGTACAACGTCCCCCTGCACACCCTGCGCGAGCACCGCGCGGAGCTGCGCTCCCACCTGGACGAGGAGGTCGTGCTCGTCTGCCGTTCCGGGCAGCGGGCCCGCGAGGCCGAGAAGGCCCTCGCCGAGGCCGGCCTGCCGAACCTCCGCGTCCTGGAGGGCGGCATGAACGCCTGGGAGGCCGCGTCGGCCCCCGTGGAGCGGGGCGCCGAGCGCTGGGACATGGAGCGTCAGGTCCGCCTCGTGGCGGGCTCGATCGTGCTCGCCACCGGCCTCGTGGGCGTCCTCGTCCCCGGCGCCCACCTCGTCGGCACGGCCGTCGGCGCCGGCCTGACCTACGCCGCCCTCAGCAACACCTGCGCCATGGGCGTCCTGCTCTCCAAGCTCCCCTACAACCGCGGCCCCCGGACCGACGTCCGCACCGTGATCGCGGAGCTGCGGAGCGCGTCGTGACCGCCCTGATCGTCGCGGTCTCGCTCCTCATCGGCGTCAGCCTCGGCATCCTCGGCGGCGGAGGGTCGATCCTCACCGTCCCGATCCTGGTCTACCTGGCCGGGCAGGACACAAAGGAGGCCATCGCCACCTCCCTGTTCGTCGTCGGCGTGACGAGCCTCGCCGCACTGGTCCCGCACGCGCGGGCCCGCCGGGTGCGGTGGCGGACGGGACTGCTCTTCGGAGCCTTCAGCATGGTCGGCGCCTACGGCGGCGGCCGGCTCGCCGAGTACGTCCCCGGCACGGTCCTGCTCGTCGCCTTCGCGCTGATGATGCTGGCCACCGCCGCGGCGATGCTCCGCAAGCCGCGGGAGGGCGCGCGGAAGAAGGCCGGTCCGGACCGCGGCGACCTGCCCGTCGGACACATCGCGGTCGAGGGCCTGGTCGTCGGCGCCGTGACCGGTCTGGTCGGCTCCGGCGGCGGATTCCTCGTCGTCCCCGCCCTCGCGCTCCTCGGCGGACTGCCCATGGGCATCGCCGTCGGCACCTCGCTCCTCGTCATCGCGATGAAGTCCTTCGCCGGACTCGCCGGGCACCTCTCCGGCGTCTCCGTCGACTGGGGCGTCGCCGTGACGGTCACCGTGGCGGCGGTCGCCGGCAGCCTCGTCGGCGCGCGCCTCGCGGGCCGCATCCCGCAGGACGCGCTGCGCAAGGCCTTCGGCTGGTTCGTCGTGGTGATGGGCGTCTTCGTCCTGGCCCAGCAGCTCGACCCCGCCGTCTGGACCCACCCCGCCACCTCGGCGGTGCTCGGAGCGGCCGTGAGCGCCGCGGTCGTCAGCCGCCTCTGCGCCCGGTCGAGGACGGCGCCCCCGGCGCCGGTGTCCTCGGGGCCGGCGCCCCGGGGCCACCAGGATCCGGCACTGGAGTGAACGACGGATGAAGGAGGCCGCGTTCCCGTTGTCGGACGGGCGTGCTTAGCTGGAGGCATGATCGAAGACTTCCTTGAGCACGTCCTCGGCGGCCGGACGACCGAGGTGGAGGAGGCGCTCCGCAAGGCGGCCGCCGCCGAGATCATGCCGCGCTTCCGGCAGCTCGCCGAGCACGAGATCCTGGAGAAGAACGGGCCGCACGACCTCGTCACCGTCGCCGACCGGGGCGCCGAGCTCCACCTCACCGCCGCCCTCACCGCGCTGCTCCCCGGCTCGGTCGTCGTCGGCGAGGAGGCGGTCCACGCCGACCCGTCGGTGTACGAGGCGCTGCGCGGCGACGCGCCCGTCTGGATCGTCGATCCGGTCGACGGGACCCGCCAGTTCGTCCACGGCGACCCCGCGTTCTGCACCCTCGTCGCGCTCGCCGTGCGCGGCGAGGTCCTCGCCTCCTGGACCTTCGCCCCCGCCCTGGACCAGATGGCCGTGGCCGTGCGCGGCCGCGGTGCCACGCTCAACGGCGAGGCGATGCGGTCCGGTTCGCCGGAGCCCGGCGAGGTCCTGGAGGTCGCCACCTCCCACCCCGACTACACGACCCCGGACCAGAAGCGCGCCCTCCTCGGCCTCCGGGTCGACGGCGTCGCCCCGCGCCCCTGCGGCTCGGCCGGGCTCGAATACCTCGCCGTCGCGCGCGGACTCCTCGCCGGCACCGCCTTCTCCTGGGAGCTCGCGTGGGACCACGCCGCCGGACTCCTCCTGGTCGCCGAGGCCGGCGGGGTGAACACCACGGTCGACGGGGAGCCGTTCCGCGTCACCGGGGGCAACGCCCTGCCGTTCACGGCGGCCCGCGACACGGCGACCGCCGAGCGGATCCGCTCCCTCCTCCGGGGGGAGTGAGGGGCATCTCCAGGGGGAGCGAGCGGCGGACGGCCCCGGCCTATCCTGAGGTCCTGGTGGCACCGGCTGACGAAGGAGTCCGAAGGTGACGAACGTGACGTCGATGCTCGATGCCGTCGTCGTGGGGGCCGGCCCCAACGGGCTCACGGCCGCCGTCGAGTTGGCCCGGCGCGGCTTCTCCGTCGCCGTCTTCGAGGCCGAGTCCACCGTCGGCGGCGGCGCCAGGACCGAGGAGCTCACCCTCCCCGGCTTCCGCCACGACCCCTGCTCCGCCGTCCACCCCCTCGGCGCCGGTTCGCCCGTCTTCAAGACGATGCCGCTCGACCGGTACGGCCTGGAGTGGCTCCACCCCGAACTGCCCATGGCCCACCCGTGGGACGACGGCACCGCCGCCGTCCTCGCCCGCTCCGTCGCCGAGACCGCCGCCTCCTTCGGAGCGCACGACGCGGGCGCGTACCGCCGCCTCGTCGCCCCCTTCCTCGGCAGGTGGGACACCCTGGCCCGGGACTTCATGCAGCTCCCGCTCACCGCCCTGCCGAGCGACCCCGTCACCCTCGCCCGCTTCGGCCTCGCCGGACTGCCGCCGTCCACGTGGCTGATGCGCCGCTTCCGCGACGAGAAGGCCCGCGCGCTCTTCGCCGGACTCGTCGGCCACGTCATCGCCCCGCTGAGCGGCATCGCCACCGGAGCCGTCGGCCTCGTCTTCGCGCTCGCCGCGCACGCCGGCGGCTGGCCCATGCCCCGGGGCGGCTCCCAGTCGATCTCCGACGCCCTCACCGCGTACCTGAAGGACCTCGGGGGCGCCGTCCACACCGACTTCGAGGTCAAGCGCCTCGACGACCTCCCGCCGGCCCGCGCCTACGTCTTCGACACCTCGCCCACCGCCCTCGCCCGCATCGCCGGCTTCGGCGGCCACTACGACCACTACCGGTACGGCGCGAGCGCCTTCAAGATCGACTACGCGCTCGACGGCCCCGTCCCCTGGACCGCCGAGGAAGCCCGCCGCGCCGGTACGGTCCAGGTCGGCCCCACCGCGGGGGAGATCGGTCTCGCCCTGCGCCAGGCCTCCTCCGGCACCGCCCCCGACGCCCCCTTCCTCATCACCGCCCAGCCGAGCCTCGTCGACCCCTCCCGCGCCCCCGAGGGCAAGCACGTCTTCTGGGCGTACGGGCACGTGCCCAACGGCTGGCGCGGCGACCTCACCGAGGCCGTCGAGCGGCAGGTCGAGCGCTTCGCCCCCGGCTTCCGCGACCGCGTCCTCGCCCGCGCCACCGCCGGCCCGCCCGAACTCGCCGCGCGCAACGCCAACTACGTCGGCGGCGACATCGCCTGCGGCGCCGCCCGAGGCCTCCAGCTCCTCCTGCGCCCGACCCTCTCCGCCCGCCCCTACGCCACCCCGCACCCGGCCGTCTTCCTCTGCTCCTCCGCCACCCCGCCCGGCCCCGGCGTGCACGGCATGTCCGGGCACAACGCGGCGAAGGCCGTCTGGCGCCGCCTGCGAAGCGGTACCGCCGACCGAAAATAGACTGTCCCCATGGCCAAGTACTTCGACGTGCACCCCGACAACCCCCAGCCGCGCACCATCGGCTCGGTGGCCGACAGCATCCGGAACGGTGCGCTCGTCGCGTACCCCACCGACTCCTGCTACGCCCTCGGCACCCGGCTCGGCAGCCGCGACGGCATCAGCCGCATCCGCGCGATCCGCGACCTCGACGACCGCCACCACTTCACGCTCATGTGCCAGAACTTCGCCCAGCTGGGCCAGCTCGTGCACGTCGACAACGACGTGTTCCGCGCGGTCAAGAACGCCACCCCCGGGGCGTACACCTTCATCCTGCCCGCCACCAAGGAGGTGCCGCGCCAGCTCCTCCACCCCAAGAAGAAGACCGTCGGCGTCCGCATCCCCGAGCACGTCGTCACCCAGGCGCTCCTCGCCGAGCTCGGCGAACCGCTGCTCTCCAGCACGCTGCTCCTCCCCGACGAGGACGAACCCCTCACCCAGGGCTGGGAGATCAAGGAACGCCTCGACCACCAGGTGGACCTCGTCCTCGACTCCGGCGACTGCGGCACCGAGCCGACCACCGTCGTCGACTTCTCCAGCGGCGAGCCCGAGATCGTCCGCCGGGGGGCGGGCGACGCCTCCCGCTTCGAGTAGGAGCCGCGCACGGAGTGCGAGGGGGCTGACGCTGATGTCGTTTTCTCGCCAGCCCCCGCGCCCTCCGTCCCCGATCCTGGAGTCATGCACCACGACACCGAGCGCTGCGTCAGGGCCGTCCAGTCGAAGGACGCCCGTTTCGACGGCGTCTTCTTCACCGCCGTCCGCACCACCCGGATCTACTGCCGGCCCAGCTGCCCGGTCGTCCCGCCCAAGCCCGAGAACATGGAGTTCCACCCCAGCGCCGCCTCCTGCCAGCGCGCCGGGTTCCGGGCCTGCAAGCGGTGCCGCCCCGACACCAGCCCCGGCTCGCCCGAGTGGCACGTCAGGGCCGACGCCGTCGCCCGCGCCATGAGGCTCATCCAGGACGGCGTCGTCGACCGCGAGGGCGTCCCCGGCCTCGCCAGGCGGCTCGGCTGGTCCACCCGCCAGATCGAGCGCCAGCTCCTCGCCGAGCTCGGCGCCGGACCCCTCGCCCTGGCCCGCGCCCAGCGCGCCCAGACCGCCCGCGTCCTGATCGAGACGACCCCCATGCCGCTCGGCGAGGTCGCCTTCGCCGCCGGTTTCGCCTCCATCAGGACCTTCAACGACACCGTCCGCGAGGTCTTCGGCCTCACCCCCGGCGAACTCCGCGCCCGCGCGGCCCGGCCCCGCCCCGAGACGGCGGCGACCCCCGGCGTCATCACCCTCCGCCTCCCGTTCCGCGCCCCCCTCGAACCCTCCAACCTCTTCGGCCACCTCGCCGCCACCGCCGTCCCCGGCGTCGAGGAGTGGCGCGACGGCGCCTACCGCCGCACCCTGGCCCTCCCGTACGGGCACGGCATCGTCGCCCTCGCGCCCCGCGCCGACCACATCGCCTGCCGGCTCTCCCTCACCGACCCCCGCGACCTCACCCACGCCATCAGCCGCTGCCGCAGGCTCCTCGACCTCGACGCCGACCCCGTCGCCGTCGACGACCGGCTCCGCGCCGACCCCGTCCTCGCGCCCCTCGTCGACGCGGCCCCCGGCCGCCGCATCCCCGGCAGTGTCGACGCCGCCGAGTTCGCCGTACGGGCCGTCCTCGGCCAGCAGGTGTCCACCGCCGCCGCCCGCACCCACGCGGCCCGGCTGGTCACCGCCCACGGCACCCCCGTCGAGGACCCCGAGGGCGGCCTCACCCACCTCTTCCCCGGCCCCGAGGTGCTCGCCGGGCTCGACCCCGAGACCCTCGCGCTGCCCCGCAGCCGCCGCACCACCCTCCTCACCCTCGTCGGCGCCCTCGCCGACGGCTCCCTCACCCTCGGCCCCGCCGACGACCGCGAGGAGGCCCGGGCGAAACTCCTCGCCCTGCCCGGTTTCGGCCCCTGGACCACCGAGATCATCGCCATGCGCGCCCTCGGCGACCCCGACGCCTTCCTCCCCGGCGACCTCGGCATCCGCCGCGCCGCCGTCGGCCTCGGCCTCCCCGGCTCCCCGGGCGCCCTCACCGCCCGCGCCGCCGACTGGCGCCCCTGGCGGGCCTACGCCGTCCAGTACCTCTGGGCGACGGACGACCACCCCATCAACCACCTGCCGGCCTAAGGATCCCCCATGCCGACCATCCAGCACACGGTCGTGGACAGCCCGTACGAGCCGCTGACCCTCGTCGCCGTCGACGGCGTCCTCAGCCGCGTCCACATGACCGACCAGCGCCACCGCCCGCCCGAGGAGACCTTCGGCGAGCCCGACCCGCGCCCCTTCGGCGAGGCGATCCGCCAGCTCGACGCCTACTTCGCGGGCGGGCTCACCGAGTTCGACCTCCCGCTCCACCTCGTCGGCACCCCGTTCCAGCTGCGCGTCTGGGAGGAGCTCCGCCGCATCCCGTACGGGGAGACCCGGACGTACGGCGAACTGGCCGAGGCCCTCGGCAACCCCGCCGCTTCCCGGGCCGTCGGCCTCGCCAACGGCAAGAACCCGGTGAGCATCGTCGTCCCCTGCCACCGCGTGATCGGCACGGGCGGCAGCCTCACTGGGTACGGCGGCGGGCTGGCCCGCAAGCAGCGCCTGCTGGCCTTCGAGGCGGGCACGGCGGAGCCGGACGGGCTGTTCTGACCGGAGGGATCAGCGGAGCCGGTCGAGCAGCGCGGGCAGCGCCGTCCCGATCGGCTCGCGCACGAGCTCGTCGGCGACGGGGTCGTACGGCGTCGGCTCGGCGTTCACGATGACGAGCCGGGCGCCGTGCTCGGCCGCGATCCCGGCGAGCGAGGCGGCGGGCTGCACCTGGAGGCTGCTGCCGACCACGACGAAGACCTCGGTGGCCTTGGCGATGGACATCGCCTGCCCGAGCACCCCGGGGTCGAGCCGCTGCCCGAACATCACCGTCGCCGACTTCAGGATGCCGCCGCAGACCCGGCACGCCGGATCGTCCTCACCGGCCCGCACCCGGTCGAGCGCCTCCGCCATCGACGAGCGCGCGTGGCACGCCGTGCACACCACCGACCGCGCGGAGCCGTGGAGTTCGACGACCTTCCGCTCCGGCATCCCGGCGGCCTGGTGCAGCCCGTCCACGTTCTGGGTGATGACCCGCACGGCGTTCCCGCTCGTCCGCTCGTACTCCGCGACGGCCCGGTGCGCGCCGTTCGGCTCGGCCGTCAGCACCGGCCCGTCGAGCCGCATCCGCCAGGAGCGGCGGCGGATCTCCGGGTCGCTCATGTACGGCCCGTAGGTGACGAGCCGCTCGGCGCCGGGGTCCCGCCGCCACAGCCCGTCGGGCCCCCGGTAGTCGGGGATGCCGGAGTCCGTCGAGATACCCGCCCCGCTGAGAATCGCCACCATCGTCATGGCGAGGACGATAGGCACCCCGAAACCGCTCCCGCCAACGGCTTTCCGGGTGTTACGTTCGCGGCATGGCCAAGGTGAACATCGCGCTCGACGCCGAACTCGTCGTGGAAGTCATGGTCCTGGCGGGGGTCGGCAGCCCGCAGGACGCCGTGGAGGCGGTCGTCCGCGACTACATCGCGCGCGGACACCGCACCGAGGCGATCGTCGCCGACCGCACCGACCCGCAGGGCCGTCACGACGTGCTGCCGCCGGAGCCCCCTCAGGGCTGAGGCCACGTGAGACCCCGGCCCCCGGGACCGGACTCCCGGAGCCTCAGGAGACCGCCGGGAGTCCGTTCTCCAGCTCCACCGGGCCCCGGCCCGTCTCCACGGCGTCGAGCGCGGCGAGGACGCGGAGCCCCAGGGTGCCCGGCAGGTGGGCGGTGACCTCCGCGCGGTCGATCAGCTTCCAGGAGAGCAGCTCCTCCTCCTGGAGCCGGATCGCCGCGAACCGCTCCTCGGTCAGGACCCCGCCGTCGTACACGTACGCCACGATCGGCGGCCGCGGCCGCGGCTGCGTGCCCTGCACCCAGTCGACGGCGAGCAGGGGTCCCAGCTCCACGTCGAGGCCGATCTCCTCGGCGGTCTCCCGGCGGGCGCCCTGCCGGGGCGTCTCGCCCGTGTCGGACTCGACCGTGCCCCCGGGCAGCGCCCAGCCCTCGCGGTAGTTGGGCTCCACGACGAGGACGCGCCCCTCCGCGTCCCGGAAGAGCGCGGCGGCGCCGGCGAGCACGCGCGGGAGACTGGCGATGTACGTGGCGTAATCGGTGGTGGTCATGGCGTCAGCGTAGCCAGCCGGAGGGTCGCCCCGTACGCGCCGTGCTCGGCGGGCTTGCCGAGCACGTTCCCGGCGGTCCGGCCCGTCCGGCCGCCCAGGATCCGGTCCCGGAGGAGGTCGTGCTCCCCGAGCGTGGACCCCATGCCTCCGGTGTACCGAGAAGGGCGGCCGGACGCGCGCCGGGGAGGGTCAGCCCTTGCCGTCCTGGGGCGGCTCGGAGTCCGTACGGGCCTTCGCGGCCCGCCGCAGCCGGTGGTGGCGGTCGCCACCGCCCTGCTCGGTCATGGCCTCGCCGACCAGGGCCCGCACGGCGTCCCGCATGCCGTGCATCGGGTGGTGCCGGACGGGTCCGGCCCCCGGGTCCTCGCGCAGTTCCCGGACGAGTGCCCAGCACAGCGCCAGCATGACGACCACGAACGGCAGGGCCACCAGGATCGTCGCCGTCTGGAGCGAGTTCAGACCGCCCACGACGAGGAGGACGGCGGCGACGGCGGCCATGAGGATGCCCCAGGTCACGACGAGCCAGGTCGGCGGGTGGAGCGAGCCCCTGCTCGTCAGCGAGCCCATGACCAGCGAGGCCGAGTCGGCGCTCGTGATGAAGTACGTCATCACCAGGATCATCGCGAGGACCGAGGTGACCGTGCCGATCGGCAGCGCCTCCAGCATCGCGAACAGCGAGGCCTCGGCGCCGTCCTTGACCGCCCCGGCGAGGTCCGCCGCGCCGGTCGTCTCCAGGCGGATCGCCGTACCGCCCATCACGCAGAACCACACCACCGTCGCGCCGGACGGCACGAGGAGGACGCCCACCAGGAACTCGCGGATCGTGCGGCCGCGCGAGATGCGGGCGATGAAGGTGCCGACGAACGGCGCCCACGACAGCCACCAGGCCCAGTAGAAGATCGTCCACGCGCCCAGCCAGTCGGGGTCGCTGAAGGCGCCCGTCTGGCTCGCCATCGGCAGCAGGTCGTGCAGGTAGCCGCCGACGGAGGCCGGGATCGTGTCGAGGATGTAGACCGTCGGGCCGAGCAGGAAGACGAAGACCATCAGGCAGCCGGCGAGGACGATGTTCAGGGTGGAGAGCCACTTCACGCCCTTGTGCAGGCCCGAGAAGGCCGAGAGCACGAAGGCCGCCGACAGCGACACGATGATGATCAGCTGGGTGGCGGTGGAGTTCTCCACGTCCATCGTGATGTTCAGGCCCTCGGCGACCTGGAGCGCGCCCAGACCGAGGCTCGTCGCCGTGCCGAAGACCGTCGCGAACACCGCGAGCAGGTCGATGGCCTTGCCCGGCCAGGAGTTCGCCCGCCGCTCGCCCATCAGCGGCACGAAGGCCGAGCTGAGGCGGTTGCCGCGGCCCTTGCGGAAGCCCGCGTACGCGAGGGCGAGGCCCGCGATGCCGTAGATCGCCCACGGGGTGAGCGTCCAGTGGAAGAACGAGTACTCCATGGCCGTACGGGCCGCCTCGCCGGTCCCCGCCTGCGCGCCGCTCGCCGGGGGCGGGCTCAGGAAGTGCTGGAGCGGCTCCCCGACGCCGTAGAACATCAGACCGATGCCCATGCCGGCGCTGAACATCATCGCGATCCAGGCCAGGTTCGTGAACTCCGGCTCCGAATCGTCCGCGCCCAGCCGGATCCGGCCGAAGCGGCTCAGCGCGATCACCACGCAGAGGACGAGGAAGGTGTCGGCCGCCACGACGAACAGCCAGGCGAAATTGGACAGCACCCAGTCGAGGGCGGAGGACGAGGCGCTGTCGAAGGAGTCCTCGCCCAGCGCCGCCCAGGCGACGACGGCGACGACGGCCGCGATTCCGATCCCGATGACCTTGCCGTCCGGCCTGCCGTCCGGAACGTCGGGCGCGTCCGGCGCGTCTGGAGCGATCTTTTCCGTACTCATGTGACCCCACTATGGTGCGGAATATCGCTTTATCAGGGGGTGGCACGCCGTCCGGGCGTACGGATAGGGTCGGCGCTGGCGCGACTGCACGTTCGAAAGCAAGGGATGCAAGGTGACGGACGGGGCAGCAACTCAGGTCGCTCACGTGCTCGTGGCGGCCGACAAGTTCAAGGGCTCGCTCACGGCCGTGCAGGTCGCGGAGCGGGTCACCGCTGGTCTCCGGCAGGTCGTCCCCGACCTCGCCGTCGAGACGCTCCCGGTCGCCGACGGCGGCGACGGCACGGTCGCGGCGGCGGTCGCGGCCGGATTCGAGCGGCGCGAGGTACGGGTCACGGGGCCGCTCGGCGAGCCCGTCACCGCGGCGTACGCGCTGCGCGACACGACGGCGGTCGTGGAGATGGCCGAGGCCTCCGGCCTCCAGCTGCTCCCCGCCGGCGTGTTCGCCCCCCTCACCGCCACCACGTACGGCTCCGGCGAACTCCTCCGCGCGGCCCTCGACGCGGGCGCCACCACCATCGTCTTCGGCGTCGGCGGCAGCGCGACCACGGACGGCGGCGCGGGCATGCTCGCGGCGCTCGGCGCGCGCCTCCTGGACGCGGCGGGCGAGCCGGTGGGCCCCGGCGGCGCGGCCCTGGCCGACCTCGCGACGGCCGACCTCACCGCCCTCGACCCCCGCTTCTCCTCCGTCGACCTGATCCTGGCCAGCGACGTCGACAACCCCCTGACCGGCCCCAAGGGCGCGCCGGCCGTCTACGGCCCCCAGAAGGGCGCCACCCCGGACGACGTCCGCACCCTCGACGCGGCGCTCGCCCACTTCGCCACCGTCCTGGAGAAGGCCATCGGCCCCAAGGCGGCCGAAGCGGCGGTCGCGCCCGGCGCGGGCGGCGCCGGCGGCATCGGCTACGGCGCGCTCATCCTCGGCGCGAGCTTCCGCCCCGGCATCGAGCTGATGCTCGAGGTCCTCGGCTTCGCCCCCGCCCTGGAGCGCGCCACCCTCGTCATCACCGGCGAGGGCTCCCTCGACGAGCAGACCCTCCACGGCAAGGCCCCGGCGGGCGTCGCGGCGGCGGCCCGCGCGGCGGGCAAGCCGGTCGTCGCGGTCTGCGGCCGCCTGGCACTCCCGCCGGAGGCCCTGACGGGCGCCGGCATCTCCCGGGCGTACCCCCTCTCGTCCCTGGAACCGGACCCGGCCAAGTCCATCCCGAACGCGGGCCCGCTCCTGGAGCGGATCGCGACGGCCATCGCCCACGACCACCTGACGTAGCCCCGGCGAGGCGCGACCGGGCGGGGGCGGGCGCCCGACCCCGCCCGCCCCTGCCCCGCCGCCCCTACCCCGCCGTCAGGCGGAACGCGTCCAGGGCCAGGGTCATCTCCGTGAGGTCCCGCGGGCGGGACAGCGACCGGGACGTGAGCTGTTCCAGGCGGCGGAGGCGGTTGAAGACCGTGTTCCGGTGGCAGTACAGACGGCTCGCCGCCCGCCCGGCGGAGCCCTCGCAGTCGAGCCACGCGTCCAGCGTCTCCAGCAGGACCGCCCGGTCCGCCGGGTCCAGTTCGAGCAGCCCCCCGAGGACGTCCGAGACCAGCAGGCTCGCCATCTCCGGCTGGCCGACGACGAGCGCGCCCGCCATCCGCCGGTCGAGCCGCACGATCCGCCGGCTGCCCGGCGGACAGGTCCGCAGCGCCAGTTCGGCGAGCCGCCGCGCCCGGCCGAGCTCGGTCAGGCCGACGACGACGGGGCTGATCCCGCCGGGGCCGGGACAGCGGCCGTCGAGGAGTTCGGAGAGCGCGTCGAGACCGGTCGCGTCGGCCAGCGCCACCACCCCGATCTCGCAGTCCGTGCCCATCCGCCACAGGAACCGCACGCCGTCGCCCTGCACCTGCCGGTGGAACGGTTCCCGTTCCTCCCGGCGGTCGTAGCGCAGCACCACCACCGCGTACCGCCCCTGCTCGGGCAGGTCGAGCCCCGCCGCCGCGCGGGACACGAGCTCGGGGGAGCCCTCCCCGTGCAGGAGCGCGTCCAGGAGCGCCTGGAGCTGCTCGTCGGTACGGCGCCGCAGCTCCGCCTCCGCCGCCCGGTACGCCTCCGACGCCGTGTCCGCCTGCGCGTCCACCGCCGACCACACCGTCGTCGCCGACTGCATCAGCGCGGCCAGCTGCGCCGCGTCCTCCCCGGCGCCCTCGATCAGCGCGTCCCACACGAGGTGCCCGGCGTGCCGGTACGCGTGCACGACGAGTTCGAGCGGCATGCCCTGCGCTGCCCGCCGCCCGCCCATCTCCTCCGCGTACTCCAGGTCCCGCCGCGGCGAGCTCCGCGGCGCCGCGATCATCTCGACCCCGATCCGCATCGCCTCGTGGGCCTCCTGCCAGTGCTGGTCGTACGGCAGGATCCGCCCGTAGGCGGGCTCGTACGCGTGCAGCTCCCGCAGGTGCTCGTCCACCAGCTCCGGCACCCGCTCCAGGAGTGCCGTGCACGCCTCGGCGAGCACCTTCCAGTCGTCTCCGGTCCGCCTTCTGCGCCGTCCCATGACCGGAGCATCCACCGCCCGGAGCCCCCGGAACAGCCCCTGAACCGCAGCGTTGTGCGCATGCACAGCCCACCCCCGCCGCCACTGGTCACCGGCAGCGATTCGGCCGGGAGCCGTGGACGGGCGGTCGGGCCCGGTGCTGGGGTGAGCGCCACCGAAGAACGGGAGGGTGGTCCATGGGAGGAACCGCGCCCGCCTTGGAGGTCGACGACCTCACGGCGGGATACGGACCGGTGCGCGCGCTGCGCCGGGTGTCGCTGACCGTACCGGCGGGCGCCGTCGTCACCGTCCTCGGCGGCAACGGCGCCGGCAAGTCGACCCTGCTGCGGGCCGTCTCGCGCACGCTCCGCTTCCACGGCGGGTCCGTGGTCTCCGGCACGGTGCGCCGCGACGGCCGCCCGCTCGACGGGCTGACGCCGGACCGGGTCGTCGCGGCCGGCGTCTCCCAGGTGCCGGAGGGCCGCCAGGTCTTCGCCCGGATGACCGTCGAGGACAACCTGCGCGCGGGCGCCCTCGGCGACCGCCGGGGCGGGCGCGCCGCGAGGTCCGCCGCGCTCCGCCGGGTCCACGAGCTCTTCCCGGTCCTCGCCGACCGCGCCCGCCAGCCCGCCGGGCTGCTCTCCGGCGGCGAGCAGCAGATGCTGGCCGTCGGCCGGGCCCTGATGGCCGCGCCGGGGCTGCTCCTCCTCGACGAGCCGTCCCTCGGGCTCGCCCCGCTGATGGCGGCCCGCATCGCGGACGCCGTCCGCGAGATCAACGCCCAGGGCACGGCGGTGCTCCTCGTCGAGCAGAACGCGGCGCTCGCGCTGCGCCTGGCCTCCCACGCGTACGTCCTCGAGGTCGGCGAGGTCACCCTCTCGGGCCCGGCCGCCGATCTGGCCGCCTCCGACGAGGTCCGCCGCCGCTATCTGGGCGTGGTCGACGAGGACGCCGCCGCCGACGCGGCCGACGCCCGCACCGCGCCCCCCGTCCTGTCCCGCTGGGAGGCGACCCCGTGACCGAGGAGACCCGATGACCGAGGAGACCTCCGTGACCGAGGAGACCCCCGCCCCGCTGGTCGTCGAGGACCTCACCGTGCGCTTCGCCGGGCTCACCGCCCTCGACGGCGTCGGCTTCACCGTCCGCCCCGGCACCGTCCACGCCCTCATCGGCCCCAACGGCGCCGGCAAGTCGACCTGCTTCAACGTGCTCTCCGGCGTCTACCGCGCCACCTCCGGCTCCGTCCGCCTCGGCCCGCACGAGCTGACCGCCCTGCCGCCGCACCGGATCGCGGACCTCGGCGTCGGCCGGATCTTCCAGAACCTGGCCCTCCCGCCCCGCGCGACCGTCGAGGACAGCCTGATGCTCGGCCGCCACCGCCTCACCCGGACCGGTTTCCTCGCCGCCGGCCTCCGGCTGCCGTCCGCCGCGCGCGAGGAGGCCCGCCACCGGGCCAGGGTCCGGGAGATCGCCGCCTTCGTCGGCCTGGAGGACCAGCTCGCGCGCCCCGCGGGCTCCCTCCCGTACGGGCAGCAGAAGCTCGCCGAGCTCGCCCGCGCCCTCTGCACGGAGCCGAGGCTCCTGCTCCTCGACGAGCCCGTCGCGGGCATGACGGCCGAGGAGCGGCGCCGTACCGCCTCCGTGATCGCGGGCGTCCGCGACGGCCTCGGCATCTCGGTCCTCCTCGTCGAGCACGACATGGGCCTGGTGATGCGGCTCGCCGACTCCGTCACCGTCCTCGACTTCGGCCGGCGCATCGCCGACGGCGCCCCCGAAGCCGTCCAGAACGACCCCGCGGTCGTCCGCGCCTACCTGGGAGAGGAGACCCCCGCGTGAGCACCTTCGCCGAGTTCCTGATCAACGGCGTCTCGCTGGGCTCGATCTACGCCCTCATCGCCCTCGGCTTCGTCGTCATCTTCCGGGCCACCGAGGTCGTCAACTTCGCCCACGCCTCACTCCTCCTGGCGGGCGGCTACGTCACCGCCGTCCTCCACGACGACATCGGCTTCTGGCCCGCGCTGCTCGCCGGGATCGCGGGCGCGGCGGTGGTCGGCGCGGCCGTGGAGTTCCTCGTGATGCGCCGTCACCGGGGCGGCGACCACAGCGTCCTCGCGATCGTCACGATCGGCGTGGACATCCTGCTCGCGACCGAGCTGACCCGCCGGATCGGCACCGACATCCTCGCCCTCGGCGACCCGTGGGGCGACGCGGTCCTCACCGTCGGCCCCGTCACCGTCGCCCAGACCCGGGTGGCCGCGCTCCTCGTCGCGGCCCTGCTCATCACCGCGTTCCTGCTCGCCTTCCGGTACACGTCCTGGGGCGTCGCCATGCGGGCCGCCGCCGAGAGCCAGGAGACCGCCGCCCTCATGGGCATCCGGCTCGGCCGGGTCTCCCTCGGCGCGTGGGCGGTCGCGGGCGCGCTCGCCGCCGTCGCCGCGCTCTTCCTCACGGTCTTCCCGACGCCGGGCCTGGAGCGGGCCACCTCGCTCGCCGCACTGAAGGCCTTCCCGGCCGCGATCCTCGGGGGCCTCGACTCGACCACGGGCGCCCTCGTCGGCGGACTCCTCGTCGGCGTCACCGAGTCCCTCGCCACCGGCTACCAGAGCGACCTGGCCTTCCTCGGCCGGGGCATCGGCGACCTCGCCCCCTATCTCGTCATGGTCGCGGTGCTGCTGCTCCGCCCGGCCGGACTCTTCGGCACGAAGGAGCTCGCCCGTGTCTGAGGCACTCGCCCGCGGAGGACTCACGGCGGTGGTCCGCACCCCCGCGCTGTACGGCGGGACGGCGGCGGCCCTCGTCCTGCTCGCCCTCCCGTTCTACCTGGACCGGTTCTGGCTCCAGGCGGGCCTGTTCGCGATGGCGGCCGCCATCGGGGCGATCGGCATCAACCTGCTGACCGGCGCGACGGGCCAACTCTCCATGGGGCACGCCTTCTTCCTCGCCGTCGGCGCTTACGGCTACTGCCTCTTCGCCGGTGACGGCGCGGACGGCCTGGCCGGTCTCGGCCTGCCCGGCTGGCTCGCCGCCGTCCTCGCGGTGGCCCTCGCGGGCCTGACCGGTGGGGTGTTCAGCCCCATCGCCGGGCGGCTGCGCGGCGCGTACCTCGGGATCGCCACCCTCGCGCTGATCTTCATCGGCCAGCACGTCCTCTTCAACGCCCATGACCTGACCGGCGGTTACAACGGCCGTGCCGTACCGCCCCTGTCCCTCTTCGGTCTCACCTTCGACGACGCCGAACTCCTCGTCGCGCAGGTGCCGTTCGGGGCGGTCGAGAAGCTCTGGTACCTCGGCCTCGCCCTCCTCGTCGCCGGAGTCCTCTTCGCCCGCGGAGTGCTCCGGGGCCGACCGGGGCGCGCCATGAACGCGATCAGGGACCACCGGATCGCCGCCGGCGTCATGGGCATCCCGGTGGCCCGCTACCGCGCCGCCGTCTTCGTCCTCTCCTCCATGTACGCGGGTCTCGCCGGCGTCCTGCTCGCCCTCGTCTTCCAGCGCACGGTGCCCGAGTACTTCGGCATGGCGCTGTCCCTCGAGTACCTGGCCATGATCGTCATCGGCGGTCTCGGCTCGGTCGCCGGGGCGGTCGCCGGCGGCGTGTTCGTCTCGCTCCTGCCGCAGCTCCTCACCCGCTACAGCGACGCGCTGCCCCTGGTGTCCGCCCCGGGCACGGGCGGGATCACGCCGGGGGAGGCCTCCCGCTACCTGTACGGGGCCGCCGTCGTCGCCGTGGTCCTCTTCCTGCCCGGCGGCCTGACCCGCCTCGCGGCCCGTGCGCGAACCCGTACCCGTACCCGTAAGACGATCTCCACCGAACCCTCAGGGGAGGCACGATGAACCACCGACGACAGGCCGTGCGGGGCCTGACCGCCGCGCTCGCCGCGCTGGTCGCCCTCACCGCCGCCGGATGCAGCTCCAAGGCCAAGACCGGTGACGGCGAGCAGACCGGCGCGGGCGGGGTGAAGACCGGTGTCGGCGTCACCGACAAGACGATCGCGCTGGGCGCCCTCACCGACATGACCGGCGTGTACGCGACCCTCGGCAAGAGCGTCACCCAGGCCCAGCAGCTGTACGTCAAGCAGGTCAACGCCGCCGGGGGCATCTGCGGCCGGCAGCTGGAGCTCACGGTCCGCGACCACGGCTACGACCCGCAGAAGGCGCTCGCCGCGTACACCGAGCTGGAGCCGAAGGTCGTCGGCTACGCCCAGTTCATCGGCTCCCCGTTCGTCGCCGCCGTGAAGCCCCGCGTCGACGGCAAGGACAAGGGCCTCGTCCTGCCCCAGGCCTGGTCGGCCTCGCTGCTCGGCTCCCCGTACATCCGCGTCCTCGGGGCCACGTACGACGTCGAGACGATCAACGCCGTCGACTTCCTGCTCAAGGAGAAGGGCCTGAAGTCCGGCGACAAGCTCGGCCACGTCTACTTCGAGGGCGACTACGGCGAGAACGCGCTGAAGGGCTCGAAGCACGCGGCGGCGAAGGCGGGACTGACCGTCGTCGAGCAGAAGATCAAGCCGACCGACAACGACATGTCGGCGCAGGTCGCGGCGCTCAAGCAGGCCGGGGTCAAGGCCGTCGTCATCAGCGCGGGCCCCCGCCAGGCCGCCTCGCTCGTCGGCGTCGCCGCGGCCACCGGCCTGAAGGTCCCGGTCGTCGGCAACAACTCGGCGTTCGCGCCGCAGCTCCTCGGCACGCAGGCCGGTCCCGCCCTGGAGAAGATGTACTGGTTCGCCTCGCCGAGCCTGCCGATCGGCGCCGACACGGCGACGGCGAAGAAGCTCGTCGCCGACTACCGGGCGGCCTACCCCGGCGACAGCCTCGACAACGGCATCGTCGCCGGCTGGACGGCGGCCGGCGTCTTCGGCGAGGCCCTGAAGAAGGCCTGCGCGGACAAGGACCTCACCCGCGAGGGCGTCGACAGGGCGCTCCTGACCCTCACGGCGTACGACGCGGGCTTCGGCATGACGCACGACCTGAGCGACCCGAAGGCGCCCTCCTCCCGGGAGTCCGTCATCATCCAGCCGGACAAGTCCGTCCCCGGCGGCATGCGCGCGGTCCGGCAGCCCTTCGTCGCCGAGGCGGCGGCCTCCTACGCGCCCTGATCGACGAACCCGGTCCGCCACGACGGGCGGGCCGGGACCCAGCCCAGGGCCCGGGCGCGCCCGTTCGACGCGCCCCGGGCCCACGACGCCCGGCCCGCCATCCGGTCCGGGGCGGGGGCCCCGAGCGCTTCGGTCAGGGCCGGCAGCCACTCGTACCCGGTGGCGGGCTCGTCGTCGACCACGTTGTACGCCCCCGGGGGCCAGTCGAGCGCCTGTACGGCCGCCTCGGCGGCGTCGGCGACGTGCACGAAGGAGCTCACCGACCCGTCCGCCACCGTGCTCCCCAGGAAGGCCGGTCCCGCGGTCCCGCCCAGCCAGGCGGCCACCGCGCCGCCGGGCGCGTACCAGGTGCCGGGACCGTAGAGGATCCCGTACCGCAGCACGAC
Source organism: Streptomyces sp. NPDC020807 (assembly GCF_040641575.1). Taxonomy (NCBI): domain Bacteria; kingdom Bacillati; phylum Actinomycetota; class Actinomycetes; order Kitasatosporales; family Streptomycetaceae; genus Streptomyces; species Streptomyces sp. NPDC020807. The sequence goes on along the minus strand of NZ_JBFADU010000008.1, from coordinate 213,628 downwards.
CGCCTCCGGGAGCTCCGCCACCGCCGCCTCCAGGGCCCGCACCCCGGCGACGACCCGCGCCCGGGGCCCCTGCTCCGTCGGGTCGAGCGGCACGGACTCGTCGGCGGGTCCTTCCCCGGGGGCGTACGCCCAGGCGATCGACTGCGCGACGATCCGCCGCACCCCGGCCGCCAGCGCCGCGTCCACGAGGTTCCGGGTGCCCTCGATCCGCACCCGGTTGTTCGCGGCCCCGTCCGCCCCGCCCAGGTCGGTCAGCTGGTGCACGACGGCGTCCGGCGCGGCCTCCGCCACCGCCCGCCGCACGGCCCCGGCGTCGAGGACGTCGACGGGGCGCGGTCCGCGCCGCGAGATGCCCACGACCTCGTGCCCGGCCGCTTCCAGACGGGGGACGAGCTGACGACCGACGGCGCCCGTGGCGCCCGCGACGAGTACACGCATGCCGGCGAGCCTGGGTGATCTTCACATCGGCGACCCCGCATCGCGGCTCTTCACCTCGCGGAAACATCCCGGTGCGAGGCTCGGCTCCCATGAACGCACCCCGCATCGAGGAGAACCGCTCCCACCCCGGCCTCGCCGCCCTGCTCGGCGCCTTCCACCTCGCCAACCAGGCCGAGAAGGGGCAGCCCGTGGGCACCGTCTCCGAGCTGCCCGCCGTATACCGCGCCGAGGCCGAGGACCCGGCCGCCGCCTTCGCCGCCGACACCGTCCTCCTCGTCACCGCGCCCGGGGAGGACCGCCCCACGGGGTGCGTCGTCCTCAAGGCGGCCGAGGACGGGCTCGCGCCCGAGATCAAGCGCCTCTGGGTCGAGCCCGAGGCCCGCCGCAAGGGCCTCGCCGGGGCCCTCATGGCCGAGGCCCTGCGCCGCGCCGCACTGACCGGCGCCCCCGCCGCGCGGCTCACCGTCTGGGCCTGGCGCGAGGAGCCGCTCGCGCTCTACCGGAGCCTCGGCTTCGAGCCCGTCGACTCCTGGGACGAGCGCCCGGACCTGCTCTGCCTCCGCAAGCCCCTCGACGCCCCCGTCGTCCGGCTGTCCCCGGAGGACGTCCGGGCGCACGCCCCCGGCGCCCTCGCCGAACTCCTCGTCGACGCCGTCGACGGCGGGGCCTCCGTGGGCTTCCTGGCGCCCCTGGAGCGCTCCGACGCGGCCGCGTGGTGGTCGGGCGTCGCCGAGGACGTCGCGGCGGGCGTACGGGACGTGTGGGCGGCCCCCGGCCCGGACGGCGTCCCGTCCGGCGTCGTCACCCTCGTCCGCACGGGCACGGCCAACGGCCGCCACCGGGGCGAGATCGCCCGGCTGCTCGTCCACCGCTCCGCGCGCGGCCGCGGCCTCGGCCGCACCCTCCTGGCCACCGCCGAGGCCCACGCCGCCGCCACCGGTCTGACGCTGCTCGTCCTGGACACCCAGACCGACAGCCCGGCCGAGCGCCTCTACCGGGCGGCGGGCTGGACGCCCGCCGGCACGATCCCGGACTTCGCGGCCGACCCGGTGGGGACGCTCCGCCCCACGACGCTGTACTACAAGCGGCTGTAGCCCCGCCCCGGGCACGCGAAAGGGCCCCGCACGCGAAAGGGCCCCGGAAGGCTTTCGCCTCCGGGGCCCTTTCGTACGACTGCTTACGGCAGCTGCGCCGCCCGCGCCTCCCGGCTCTCACGCCGGTTGCCGCGGAAGGTGTTGACTCGGCGGGCCGTCGCGAAGAGGGGGATCACGGCGCCCAGCACCACCTGGAGCGCGCACCCGGTCTGGAGCAGGAACGCCCCGCCGGGGGCGTCGAACGCCCAGGCCGCCAGCATGGCCATCGCTCCGACGATCCAGCTGAGCATCGCCACCGCGAGGACGCCCCGCGGCTTCGGGTACTCGACCCGGCTCACCATCAGCCACGCGACACCGATGATCGCGAGGAGCGTCGGGATGAACGGCAGCTCCAGGAGCACGATCGAGACGACCGTCAGCGCTCCGAAGGGGCTCGGCATGCCCTGGAACATGCCGTCCTTCATCGTCACGCACGAGAATCTCGCGAGCCTCAGGACCACGGCGAGCAGCACCACGATCGCGGCGACCGCCGAGACCTTCTGCTGCGCGTCGTCCGCGACCATGCCGTACACGAGCACGAAGTAGGCCGGGGCGAGACCGAAGCTGATGAGGTCCGACAGGTTGTCGAGCTCGGCGCCCATCGGCGAGCTGCGGAGCTTGCGCGCCACGATGCCGTCGAAGAGGTCGAAGATCGCCGCGGCCAGCATCAGGATGACGGCGGTGGCGGCGCTGTTGCGCGCCATGCCGGTCTCGCTGCTGCCGGTGAGGTGCGGGATCAGGATGCCGGTCGTCGTGAAGTAGACCGCCATGAAGCCACACGTGGCGTTACCGAGCGTGAGGGCGTCCGCTATGGACAGCCTCAACGACAGCGGCATCTCCTCGGCCTCTTCGGCCGCCTCCGCGTCGGCGTCGGCGGCCCAGTCGGCAGCCCGTGTGTCGGGATCAATCACGGTCAATGCGAGTCACCCCCGCGGTCGTGGCCTGCCCGACCTCGACGGCGACCTCGACACCCTCCGGGAGGTAGATGTCGACGCGCGAGCCGAAGCGGATCAGGCCGATCCGATCACCCTGCTCGACCTTCGTCCCCTGCGGGATGTACGGCACGATGCGTCGCGCCACGGCACCCGCGATCTGCACCATCTCGATGTCGCCGAGCTCGGTGTCGAAGTGCCAGACAACGCGCTCGTTGTTCTCGCTCTCCTTGTTGAACGCCGGCACGAACCCGCCCGGGACGTGCTCCACGGAGGTCACCGTGCCGGCCAGCGGCGCGCGGTTGACGTGGACGTTCAGGGGGCTCATGAAGATGGCGACCCGGGTGCGCCCGTCCTTCCACGGCATGATGCTCTGCACCACGCCGTCGGCGGGGGAGATGACCCGGCCCTGAGCGATCTCGCGCTCGGGGTCGCGGAAGAACCACAGCATGCCGGCCGCGAGAGCGGTGGTCGGCACGGCGATCGCCGCGGCGCGCTTCGAGCCGCGGGAGCGCGCGAGGCTGAGCGCCGCGGTGGCCACGGTCGGCAGAAGCCACGGCGACGCTCCGCGTGCGATGCGTACGCCCTTGAAGCTGTCGCGATGTGCAGAGGTTCGACTGTCGGGCATGAATGACCTTCGTAGCGGATGATGCCGCACTGGCAACGGGGGGACGGCGGCTTTCCGGCGATGCTATCGGTTGCGGGGCGCAACTGGGCAAGCCAGGAACCGAGTCGACGGCCGGAAGACGAACACGGGGTGTGATCTTCTTCGCGGCCGAACCGACTCAAAACCGACAATCAGCCCTGGAATCGGTACTCCTCCAGGAGCCGACGACCAATGATCATTTTCTGGATCTCGGCGGTACCTTCACCGATGAGCAGCATCGGCGCCTCGCGGTAGAGACGCTCGATCTCGTACTCCTTGGAGAAGCCGTATCCACCGTGAATGCGGAAGGCATCCTCCACGACCTCCTTGCAGTATTCGGAGGCGAGGTACTTCGCCATCCCTGCTTCCAGGTCGTTTCGTTCCCCGGAGTCCTTTTTGCGTGCTGCGTTCACCATCATGGCATGAGCGGCCTCGACCTTGGTAGCCATCTCGGCAAGCTTGAACTGAATCGCCTGGTGTTCGGCGATGGCCTTGCCGAAAGTGTGACGTTGCTGGGCATACGAGACACCGAGTTCGAAAGCACGCTGAGCGACACCGCAACCACGCGCCGCCACGTTCACGCGGCCGACTTCCACGCCGTCCATCATTTGGTAAAACCCGCGGCCCGTCGTGCCGCCGAGGACCCGATTGGCCGGAATGCGCAGTCCGTCCATGATGAGTTCGGTCGTGTCGACGCCCTTGTAACCCATCTTGTCGATCTTGCCGGGAATGGTGAGGCCGGGGCGGACCTCTCCGAAACCGGGCTCCTTCTCGACGAGGAAGGTCGTCATCGACTTGTGGGGGGCGGTGCCCTCCGGGTGGCCTTCGTCACTTCGGACGAGAACGGCGACCAGGGTTGACGTGCCGCCGTTGGTCAGCCACATCTTCTGGCCGTTGAGGACGTACTCGTCGCCGTCCTTCACCGCCTTCGAGGTGATGGCGGACACGTCCGAGCCGAGGCCCGGCTCCGACATCGAGAACGCGCCGCGCGTCTCGCCGGCCGCCATGCGCGGAAGGAAGTACTCCTTCTGCTCCTGGGTGCCGTGCTGCTTGAGCATGTACGCGACGATGAAGTGGGTGTTGATGATGCCGGAGACCGACATCCAGCCGCGCGCGATCTCCTCCACGCACAGCGCGTAGGTGAGCAGCGACTCACCCAGGCCCCCGTACTCCTCGGGGATCATCAGACCGAAGACACCGAGCTCCTTGAGCCCGTCGACGATCTCCTGGGGGTACTCGTCGCGGTGTTCCAGCTCCGTCGCGACCGGGATGATCTCCTTGTCGACGAAGTCCCGCACAGTGGCGAGGATCTCCTGCTGGACATCGGTCAGACCGTGGGTCCGGGCGAGTCGCGCCATCGTTACTTCCCCTGTTCCTTGAGCTCCGGGCGGCCGGCCTGCTCGCCGCCGCGTGCCTCGATGTACTCGGCGGTCGGGACCATCACCTTGCGGCGGAAGACGCACACCAGGGTGCCGTCCTGCTTGTAGCCCTTGGTCTCGACGTGGACGATGCCGCGGTCGGTCTTCGACCTGGACGGCGTCTTGTCGAGGACGGTCGTCTCGCCGTAGATGGTGTCGCCGTGGAAGGTCGGCGCCACGTGCCGCAGCGACTCGATCTCCAGGTTGGCGATGGCCTTGCCGGAGACGTCCGGGACGGACATGCCGAGCAGCAGCGAGTAGACGTAGTTGCCGACGACGACGTTCTTCTTGAAGTCCGTCGTGTTCTCGGCGTAATTCACATCCATGTGCAGCGGATGGTGGTTCATGGTGAGCAGACAGAAGAGGTGGTCGTCGTACTCGGTGACCGTCTTCCCGGGCCAGTGCTTGTAGACGGCACCGACCTCGAACTCCTCATAGGTGCGGCCGAACTGCATGGTGCTACGCCTCCGGGATCTCGAACTTGCTGGTGCGCTGCATGCCGGCGGCGCGGCCCTTGCCGGAGATGACCAGGGCCATCTTGCGGGAGGCCTCGTCGATCATCTCGTCGCCGAGCATCGCGGAGCCCTTCTTCCCGCCGGCCTCGGACGTGTAGTAGTCGTACGCGTCGAGGATCAGCTCGGCGTGGTCGTAGTCCTCCTGCGAGGGCGAGAAGATCTCGTTCGCGGCGGCGACCTGGTCCGGGTGGAGCACCCACTTGCCGTCGAAGCCCAGGGCGGCGGCGCGCTGGGCGACCGCCCGGTAGCCCTCCTGGTTGCGGATCTGGAGGTAGGGGCCGTCGATCGCCTGGAGGTTGTTGGCGCGGGCCGCCATCAGGATGCTCATCAGGATGTGGTGGTACGCGTCCGCCGGGTAGCCGGGCGGCTGCTCGCCCACGACCAGCGACTTCATGTTGATCGAGGCCATGAAGTCGGCCGGGCCGAAGATGATCGTCTCGACGCGCTGGGAGGCCTGCGCGATCGCTTTGACGTTGTTGAGGCCCTGCGCGTTCTCGATCTGCGCCTCGATGCCGATCTTGCCGACCTCGAAGCCCATCGTCTTCTCGATCTGCGTGAGCAGCAGGTCGAGCGCCACGATCTGCTCGGCGTTCTGGACCTTCGGCAGCATGATGCAGTCGAGGTTCTGGCCGGCGCCCTCGACGACGGTCACGACGTCGCGGTACGTCCAGTGGGTCGTCCAGTCGTTGACGCGGACCACGCGGGTCTTGCCGGTCCAGTCGCCCTCGTTCAGGAACTTCACGATGGTGTGCCGGGCCTCCGGCTTGGCCAGCGGGGCGCAGGCGTCCTCCAGGTCGAGGAAGACCTGGTCCGCGGCGAGGCCCTGGGCCTTCTCCAGGAAGCGCGGGTTGGAGCCGGGGACCGCGAGGCAGGACCGGCGCGGGCGCAGACGGTTCACGGGGCTGGTCGCGGGGCTGGTCATGCGGGGACCTCCGTACATTCAAGGGGGCTGAGCTTGTTGGCTTTGCGGATCTCGTCGACGATACGGCCGATGATCTCCGTGATGCCGAAGTCCTTCGGGGTGAAGACGGCGGCGACACCCGCCCGCTTCAGTTCCGCCGCGTCGGCGTTGGGGATGATCCCACCGACGATGACGGGGATGTCCGCGGCCCCCGCCTCGCGGAGGCGGTCGAGCACGTCGGGGACGAGCTGGGAGTGCGAGCCGGAGAGGATCGACAGGCCGACGGCGTGCACGTCCTCCTCCAGGGAGGCGTCCACGATCTGCTCCGGGGTGAGCCGGATGCCCTGGTAGACCACCTCGAACCCGGCGTCGCGGGCCCGGACGGCGATCTGCTCGGCGCCGTTGGAGTGCCCGTCGAGGCCCGGCTTGCCGACGAGGAAGCGGAGCTTCCCGATGCCGAGGTCCTCGGCCGTACGGGACACCTTGCGGCGCACCTCGGAGAGCGGGGAGCCCTCCTCGGCGGCCACGGCGACCGGGGCGGAGGAGACGCCGGTGGGGGCGCGGAACTCGCCGAACACCTCGCGGAGCGCCCCGGCCCACTCACCGGTGGTGACACCGGCGCGGACGCACTCCAGCGTCGCGTCCATGAGGTTCTCGTCGGTCCGCGCGACCTCCTTCAGGCGCTCGATGGCCTGCTGGGTGGTCGGGAAGACGAACGGGTCGCCGCCGCCCTGCCGGTCCGTGGACTCCTGCCGCTCGGCGCGCCAGCGGCCGACGGCGCCGACCACGCGGGCCTCGACGGCCGGGTCGACCGTCATGATCGCGGTGTCGAGGTCGGCGGTGAGCGGGTTCTCCTCGGTCGCCTGGAAGATGTTGACGCCGACGATCTTGTCCTCGCCGGCCTCGATGCGGGCCCGCCGCTCGGCGTGCGAGGAGACCAGCTGCGACTTGAGGTAGCCGGACTCGACGGCGGCCATCGCGCCGCCCATCTCCTGGATCCGCTCGATCTCGGCCAGGCACTCCTCGACGAGCGAGTCGACCTTGGCCTCGATGACGTGCGAGCCCGCGAAGATGTCCTCGTACTCCAGGAGGTCCGACTCGTGGGCCAGGACCTGCTGGATGCGGAGCGACCACTGCTGGTCCCAGGGGCGCGGCAGGCCCAGCGCCTCGTTCCAGGCGGGGAGCTGGACGGCCCGGGCGCGGGCGTCCTTGGAGAGGGTGACGGCCAGCATCTCCAGGACGATCCGCTGGACGTTGTTCTCCGGCTGGGCCTCGGTGAGGCCCAGCGAGTTGACCTGCACGCCGTAGCGGAACCGGCGCTGCTTCGCGTCCTCGATCCCGTACCGCTCACGGGTGACCTTGTCCCAGATGCGGCCGAAGGCGCGCATCTTGCACATCTCCTCGACGAAGCGGACGCCCGCGTTCACGAAGAAGGAGATGCGGGCGACGACGTCGCCGAACCGGTCCGCGGGGATCTGGCCCGAGTCGCGGACGGAGTCGAGGACCGCGATCGCGGTGGACATGGCGTACGCGATCTCCTGGACCGGCGTGGCCCCGGCCTCCTGCAGGTGGTAGCTGCAGATGTTGATCGGGTTCCACTTCGGGATGTTGTTGACCGTGTAGCAGATCATGTCCGTCGTGAGGCGGAGCGAGGGGCCGGGCGGGAAGACGTGCGTCCCGCGCGACAGGTACTCCTTCACGATGTCGTTCTGCGTGGTGCCCTGGAGCTTGGTGATGTCCGCACCCTGCTCCTCGGCGGCCACCTGGTAGAGCGCAAGGAGCCACATGGCGGTGGCGTTGATCGTCATCGAGGTGTTCATCTGCTCCAGGGGGATGTCCTGGAACAGCCGGCGCATGTCACCGAGGTGCGACACGGGGACGCCGACCCGGCCGACCTCGCCGCGGGCGAGGACGTGGTCGGGGTCGTAGCCCGTCTGCGTCGGCAGGTCGAACGCGACCGAGAGGCCGGTCTGACCCTTGGCGAGGTTGCGCCGGTACAGCTCGTTGGACGCCTCGGCGGTCGAGTGACCGGCGTAGGTCCGCATGAGCCACGGACGGTCCTTCTTGCGCTCAGTCATCTGTGGTCCCGGGCTCAGACGTTGCGGAAACGGTTGATGGCGTCGATGTGCTTCTCGCGCAGCTCGGGGTTGGTGACGCCGAGACCCTCGCGCGGGGCGAGCGCGAGCACGCCGACCTTGCCCTGGTGCAGGTTGCGGTGGACGTCGTACGCGGCCTGGCCGGTCTCCTCCAGGGAGTAGACCTTGGAGAGCGTCGGGTGGATCTTGCCCTTGGCGATCAGGCGGTTGGCCTCCCACGCCTCGCGGTAGTTCGCGAAGTGCGAGCCGATGATCCGCTTCAGCGACATCCACAGGTAGCGGTTGTCGTACTGGTGCATGTAGCCCGAGGTCGAGGCGCAGGTGGTGATGGTGCCGCCCTTGCGCGTGACGTACACCGAGGCGCCGAAGGTCTCGCGGCCCGGGTGCTCGAAGACGATGTCGATGTCCTCGCCGCCGGTCAGCTCGCGGATCTTGGAGCCGAACCGCTTCCACTCGCGCGGGTCCTGGGTGTTCTCGTCCTTCCAGAACTTGTAGCCCTCGGCGTTGCGGTCGATGACCGCGTCCGCGCCCATCGAGCGGCAGATGTCGGCCTTCTCGGGGGAGGAGACGACACAGATCGGGTTGGCGCCGCCGGCGAGGGCGAACTGCGTGGCGTACGAGCCGAGTCCGCCGCTCGCGCCCCAGATGAGGACGTTGTCGCCCTGCTTCATGCCGGCGCCGTTGCGGGAGACCAGCTGGCGGTACGCGGTGGAGTTGACGAGACCGGGGGAGGCGGCCTCCTCCCAGCTGAGGTGGCCGGGCTTCGGCATCAGCTGGTTGGACTTGACGAGGGCGATCTCGGCGAGACCGCCGAAGTTCGTCTCGAAGCCCCAGATGCGCTGCTCGGGGTCGAGCATCGTGTCGTTGTGGCCGTCGGAGGACTCCAGCTCGACCGAGAGGCAGTGCGCGACGACCTCGTCGCCGGGCTTCCAGGAGTTGACGCCCGGGCCGGTGCGGAGCACGACGCCCGCGAGGTCGGAGCCGATGACGTGGTACGGCAGGTCGTGGCGCTTGGTCAGCTCGGAGAGGCGGCCGTAGCGCTCCAGGAAGCCGAAGGTCGAGACCGGCTCGAAGATCGAGGTCCAGACCGAGTTGTAGTTGACCGAGCTGGCCATGACGGCCACCAGGGCTTCGCCCGGGCCGAGTTCGGGGAGCGCGACGTCGTCGAGGTGGAGCGACTTGCGCGGGTCCTTGTCGCGGCTGGCGAGCCCGGCGAACATCTCCGCCTCGTCCTTGTGGACGGTGACGGCACGGTACGACTCGGGGAGCTTGATGTTCGCGAAGTCGGCGGACGTGGAGTCCGGGGACTGGATCGCGTCCAGGATTTCCTTCACGGGTTGCCTCCGGCGGTGAGCGTCCTGAGGGAGGGACGCCTGAGGGGTTACGTCGGGGAGTGCTGCTGCTGTGGAGGTGTGCCGTCGGTTCGGCGCGGGGTGGTGCGGTTGGCCGCGCGGGTGGGCGCGAGGGTGCCTGTGACGCAGGCGTCCGGGCGCACGGGACCAAGGCCCGCGGGGACAGCCGGCGAGCGGGGTTTCCCGCCTCTCCGGCCGCCCGGACAACATCAACGTATGGCACGCCGTGTCACGTGACAAGGCACCGAGTGCCAACAATTTCTCTCAGTTGTCATCGGGGCGTCTCGGATGAGCGATGATCGATCGAAATCCGCCCTGAACTGGGACGATACGACGAAGGCCGCCCCCGGAAACCGGGGGCGGCCCTCGTGCGAAGGGGGTGTCAGCGCTTCTGGAGCGCCTCCTGGATCGTGCGCATGACCTCGTCGAGGGGGGCGTCGGTACGGGCCACGGCGACCACCACGTCGCCGGTCGCCGAGGCCTGGGCGACGGGCGCCGGCGCTGCCTGTCCCGACTCCGCGGCGGGGGCCGGACGCCCCGCGCCTATGCCCGTCCCGAAGGTCTCCCGGACGATCGCGAAGGCGTGGTCGAGCTGCGTCTCCACGTCGCCCTGCCCGCCCGCCCGCAGCCACCGCCGCAGGACGTGGTTGTGCGCCGTGACGACCGCCGAGGCCGCCACCTCGGCGAGCAGCGGGTCGTCGTTGCCGTCGTGGTGGTCGAGCTCGTCGAAGTGGCCGAGGAGGTAGCGGGTGAAGAGCCGCTCGTAGCGGGCCACGGAGGCGATCTCGCGCTCGCGCAGCGTCGGGACCTCGCGCGTGAGCCGGTAGCGCTCCACGGAGACCGCGGGCGACCCCGCGTACATCTTCATGACTTCCTTGATGCCCCGGCACACCGTGTCGAGCGGGTGCTCGTGCGGCGGGGCCGCGTTGAGCACCGCCTCGGCCCTGACGAGGGTGTCGTCGTGGTCCGGGAAGATCGCCTCTTCCTTGGAGCGGAAGTGGCGGAAGAAGGTGCGCCGCGCGACCCCGGCCGTGGCCGCGATCTCGTCGACGGTCGTCGCCTCGTACCCCTTGGTGGCGAAGAGCTCCATCGCGGCCGCCGCGAGCTCCCGGCGCATCTTGAGCCGCTGCGCGGCGGCGCGGGTCCCGGCGGCGCTCTCGGGAGCGTCCGACGGGGAGGTGGCACGGGGTGTCTTCACGGCCTTGGGCATGGTCCGAACGTACTGCATCGGAGTGGCGGTGTGCCCAGGTGGGGGCGGGGAGCCCCCGGGGGAGCCCCCCGGGGCACCGGAGGCGCCCGGGGAGCTCAGGAGGCCGCCCCAGCCCGTCGTGCGCGGATCAGCGGCGGGCATATTCGCGGAAGCCGCGTCCCGTCTTGCGGCCCAGGCAGCCGGCCGCCACGAGGTGCTCCAGGAGCGGGGCGGGGGCCAGGCCCGGGTCGCGGAACTCGCGGTGCAGCACCTGCTCGATCGCGAGCGAGACGTCCAGGCCGACCACGTCGAGCAGCTCGAACGGGCCCATCGGGTAACCGCCGCCCAGCTTCATCGCGGCGTCGATGTCGTCCAGGGTCGCGTAGTGGTCCTGGACCATCTTGATCGCGTTGTTGAGGTACGGGAAGAGCAGCGCGTTCACGATGAAGCCGGCGCGGTCGCCGCAGTCCACCGGGTGCTTGCGGATCTTCGCCGTGACCTCACGGACGGTGGCGTGGACGTCGTCGGCGGTCAGGACCGTACGGACGATCTCGACGAGCTTCATCGCCGGGGCCGGGTTGAAGAAGTGCATCCCGATGACGTCCTGCGGGCGCGTGGTGGCGCGGGCGCAGGCCACGACCGGCAGCGAGGAGGTCGTGGTGGCGAGCACCGCGCCCGGCTTGCAGATCTTGTCGAGCCGCGCGAACAGCTCCTGCTTGACCGCCAGGTCCTCGGCGACCGCCTCGACCGCCAGGTCGACCCCCGCGAAGGCGTCGAGCGAGCCCGCCGGGGTGATCAGGGCCAGCGTCGTGTCGCGCGCCTCGGCCGTCATCCGGCCCTTGTCGACGGAACGGGCCAGCGACTTCGCGATCCGCGCCTTGGCCGTGTCCGCCTTCTCCTGGGAGCGGGCGGCGAGGACCACCTCGTACCCGGCCTTGGCGAAGACCTCGGCGATGCCGGAGGCCATGGTGCCGGAACCGGCGACGCCGACCGAGCGGACCTCGCGGCCCGCCGCGTCGTCGGCCGAGGTGAGCGGGGTGAGGGCGTCCCGCACCACCTCGGCCGAGCCCGGAGCCGCGTACGTGTAGAAGCCGCGGCCTGTCTTGCGGCCGGTCAGACCGGCCTCGCTGAGCTGCTTGAGGATCGGCGCGGGGGCGTGCAGCCGGTCGTGGGAGTCGGCGTACATGGCGTCGAGGACGGTACGGGCCGTGTCGATGCCGATCAGGTCGAGCAGCGCCAGGGGGCCCATCGGCAGGCCGCAGCCCAGCTTCATCGCCGCGTCGATGTCCTCGCGGGACGCGTACTTCGCCTCGTACATCGCCGCGGCCTGGTTCAGGTAGCCGAAGAGCAGCCCGTCCGCGATGAAACCGGCCCGGTCCCCGACCGCCACCGGCTCCTTGCCGAGATCCTCCGCCAGACGGGTGACGGCGTCCACCGCGCGCGGGTCGGTCAGCACCGAGGAGACGACCTCGACCAGCTTCATCGCCTGCACGGGCGTGAAGAAGTGGAGGCCGAGGACGCGCTCGGGGTGCGCCGAGTCGGCGGCGAGGCGGGTGACGGAGAGCGCGTTGGTGCCGGTGGCCAGGATCGCGTCGGCGCGGACGATGCCGTCCAGCGCGCGGAACACCTCCTGCTTGGCCTCGTACGACTCCGGCACGACCTCGATCACCAGGTCGGCCTCGGAGGCCGCCTGGAGGTCGGAGTAGGTGCGGAAGCGGGCCAGGACGTCCTGCCGCTCCTCCTCGGTGATCCGCTCGCGGGACACCGCGCGGGCGGTGGAGGCCTCGAGGGCGGCGACGGACCGGGCGGCGGCGGCGTCGTCGATGTCGATGCCGATGACCTCGCGGCCGGCCCGGACGAGCACGTCGGCGATGCCGGTGCCCATGGTGCCGAGGCCGACGACGGCGATGGTGGAGAGAGGGGTGTCCATCAGGGGACTCCTGGGAGGAAGAGTGACGACTGAGGGCAGTGCGAAGCGCAGTGCGAAGCGCAGTGCGAGGCGCGCGCGGAAAAGGGCGCGGAAATGAGGAGAGGGAGAAGGCGACGGACTCTGTCCCGGAGTCACGTCGAAACCGCAGAACCGACGAGCAGGCACGGACGGCTGCGTCACCAGGCCGTCGTGCGAAGCGGGGGGTGACCCGCTCACCTGAGACTAACCGGCCGGTAACGAGCGCGCCAGCCTTGGAGAGTCGGGAAAATGTGATCTGGATCGCGGATAGGCTCGGATTCATGGAATACGCCGAGGACTTCACCGGTGACTTCGCCGAGGATCCCGAATTCTGCTCGATGATCGATCGATTGCGGGAAGAGGGCGAGAATGCCGGCGGGGAACTCCCCGCCCTATTCCGGGAACTCGCCGACACCACGGACGCGGAGGAACTCCACCGCGTCCTCGCCGCCCCCGGCCGCCCGCTCTGGGCCCACGAGATCGCCGCCTTCAAGCTCGGACTCGCGGGCGACCGGCGGGCGTTCGAGGCGCTCGTCCTCCTCCTCAACCACCGCGACCCCGAACGCTGCGTCTCCGCCGCCCACGCCCTCGTCCGGCTCGGCGACCCGCGCACCGCGCGTGCCGCCGCCGCGCTCGCCACCAACGAACTCCGCGTCGCCTACGCCCTCCTGCCGGTCCGGCTCCTCGCCTCGCTCCGTGCCCCGGAGTCCGTACCGGCCCTGATCACCGTGCTGGAGCGGCGACTTCCCGCCGACGACCCGCACTGGCGGGTCGGGCTCGCGTGCGTCGAGGGGCTCGGGACCCTCGGGGACCCGCGCGCCCGCCCCATGCTCGAAGCGGCGCTGCCGCACCCCCGACTCGGCCGCGCGGCAGGGGAGTCACTCGCGCGGATCGGCTCCGCCGGCTGAGGCCCTCGGCAGCAGCGTCACGAGCGCCGCGCCGACGGCCGGGAGCGCGGCGAGCGCGAAGCAGGCGGCGAGCGGCAGCCGCCCGACGAGCAGCCCCGCCCCGGCCGTCGCCGCCGTCGTGCCCGCGTTGAACGCGGTGTTGACCCAGGCACCGGCCCGCGTGCGGCGGCCGGGCGCCGCCGACTCGTCGGCGAGCAGATAGGCGCTCGTCAGCGCGGGCGCCAGACAGAGGCCGCCGAGCGCGACCCAGCCGACCAGGACGTACGGATGCGGGGAGAGGCCCGCCGTCGCGAGCACCGCGCCGAGCCCGAGCGTCAGCAGCGAGAGCCGTAGGGCGGTGGGGACCCGGACGTCCACGGCGCCGAGCACCAGACCGCCCACCGCGCTGCCCGCCGAGAGGGCCGACATCGCCCACGGCACGATCTCGGGCCGCCGGTGCTCCTCGGCGAAGGCGATCAGGAGGAGGTCGAAGCCGCCGAGGCAGACGCCCAGGGCGGCCGCGACGGCGACGGCCCGGACGACCCCGGTTCGCGCCCGGGCCGCGGCCCCGGCCTCCGCCCCCGCCTCGGCGGCTTCCGCGGTTTCCGCGGTCCCCGCACCCCTGGCGCCCTCCGCGTCCCGCATCCCCGGCGCCGAGACGAGGGCGAACGTGCCCGCCACGACGAGTCCGGCACAGACCGCGAGGCCGGTCGCCGGCGGCGCGAAGCCGACGAGGAGCCCCACCAGCAGGGGCCCGGAGACGAAGAGGAACTCCTCCGCCACCGTGTCCAGGCTGTACGCGCGCCGCAGCAGGTCCCGGTCCGTGACCAGCCGGCTCAACCGGGCCCGCGTCACCGGCCCGAGGGGAGGGGTCACCGCGCCTCCGGCGGCGGCGAGGGCGGCGAGCACGGACACGGAGGCCGGGCCCCGGGCCGCCGTCACCGCAAGCGCGGCGAACAGCACCCCGTACCCGACGGCGAGCGGGGTCAGGGCCCGGCGCGGCCCGAAGCGGTCGACGAGCGCCGCCCGCGCGGGCGAGAGCAGCACGGTGGCCAGGCCCCACACGGCCATGACCGTGCCGACCGCGGCGTACGAGCCGGTGCCCGCCTTGACGGAGAGGAGCAGGGAGAGGGGGGCGATCCCGTTGGAGAGCCGCCCGACGAGCGCCGAACCGAAGACGCGGAGGACGTGCGGGTGTCTCAGGACCGCCGCGTAGGACGGGGCGGGCGCGGGCGGGCGCACGGGTGCGGGGGCAGGGGAGGTCGCGGACATGGCGAAGTACCTCGGATGTTCCTCGAAAAGGGCAGAAGGGTCCCGTGGGTCGGCGGCGCGCCGACCGGGCGACTCCTACGCGCGGAAGAGGAACATGGGCGTCAACGTATCAAACGAAGATCGGGCGCGGACCCGTCCGCGACCGGCTCGGGAACCAGCGCGAACGCCTCGATCTCGATCAGCAGCTCCGGCCGGACGAGCGCCGAGACCTGCACCGCCGAGCTCGCCGGCAGCGGCACGCCCGCGAAGTACGCGTCCCGGGCGTCCCGCACCGCCGGGAGGTGGGCCACGTCCGTCACGAAGTACGTGAGCTTCACGACGTCCCCGAAGCCCGCGCCCGCGGCGGCGAGGCAGCGCTCCAGGTTGGCGAAGACCTGCCGGGCCTGGGTCACCGCGTCGCCCCCGCCGACGACCGCGCCCGAGGCGTCGAGCGCGCACTGCCCGGATATCGCGACGAAGCGCCCGGTCCCCCAGACGACGTGGCTGTACTGGGGGCTGGGCGCGATGCCCTCGGGAGCGGTCACGTGGGTCAGGTGGCTGGTCATGCCCCACATCCTCGCGCACACCACTGACAACGCCCGCGACCTGGGAGGACGCGGGCGTCGCGGGTGCGCGAGGGGGTGTCAGCGCACGTGGCCGAGGAGCCCGTGCAGGGTCGTGCCGATCGGCTCGGCGCGCAGCGCGCCGACCCGGTTCCCGGCCGAGGAGCTCGCGGGAGCCGCCGCGTCGGCCTTCTCCGTCCCGGGCGCCTGCGTCCCGGCCGGCTTCTCCGTCCCGGGCGTCTGCGTCCCGGCCGCCTTCGCCCCTGCCTCCTTCTTCGGCTCCGGGACCACCGGGTCCGGCTCCGGCTCCGGGAGCGCCTCGCAGACCGCGTCCACCTCGGCCCCGGCCTCGCCGCGCGGCACCGCGCCGGTGGCGAGGTAGGCCGCGAGGTGCCCGTCCAGGCAGTCGTTGCCGCCGAGCGTCACGCCGTGGTTGCCGCCGCCCTGCTCGACGACCAGGCTGGAGCCGCTCATCAGCCGGTGCAGGGCGACCCCGCCCTCGTACGGCGTCGCCGCGTCCTCGGTGGCCTGGAGGATGAGGACCGGCGCCACCCGGTCGTTGGAGACGTCCGGCGGGGTCAGCGAGGAGACGGGCCAGAAGGCGCAGGGCGCGTTGTACCAGGCGTTGTTCCAGGTCGAGAACGGCGCCTTGGCGTGCACGTCCCAGTTGTCCTTCCGCCACACGCTCCAGTCGCGCGGCCAGGCCGCGTCCCTGCACTGCACGCTCGTGTAGACGGAGTACCCGTTGTCGGCGGACGCGTCGGCCTCGCCGTACCGCTCGTACGCCTCCTTCAGCGGCTCGCCGTCGCCGTCGTTCACGTACGCGGAGAAGGCGCTCGCGAGGCGCGGCCAGTACCCGTTGTAGTACCCGCCGGGGAGGAACGTGTCCTCCAGCTCGCCCGGCCCGACCTTCCCGCCGGCCGGGCTGTCGCGCAGCGCGTCCCGCATCCGGTACCAGGCCGCCTCGACCGCCGCCGGGTCCGTGCCCAGCTTGTACGTGGAGTCCTTCCGCGCCACCCAGGCCATGAAGTCCTTGTGGCGGGTGTCGAAGGCGTAGTCCTGCGCGATGTTGTCCTCGTACCAGACCCCGTGCGGGTTGACGACGGAGTCGAGCGCCATGCGCCGCACCCGCTCCGGGTAGAGCCGGGCGTAGACGGCGCCGAGGTAGGTGCCGTACGAGTAGCCGAGGTAGTTGACCCGCGGCGCGCCGAGCGCCGCGCGGATGGCGTCCATGTCCCGCGCGGTGCTCACGGTGTCGATGTACGGCAGGACGTCCGCGTACTTCCGGCCGCAGGCCTCGGCGAAGGACTGGGCGCGTTCGAGCGCCGCCTTCTCCGCGTCGGCCCCGCGCGGGACGGAGTCGGGGCGCACCGGCGCGAAGTGGCCGGGCCGGCAGTCGAGCGCCGGCTCGCTCTTGCCGACACCACGCGGGTCGAAGCCGATGACGTCGTACTCGGCGGCCACCTTCGGCGGCAGCGAGGCGGCCACGTACCCGGCCATCCCGCGCCCGCTGCCGCCCGGCCCGCCGGGGTTCACGAGCAGCGGGCCCTGGAACGTCCTCGCCGTGTGCGGGACCCGGGTGAGGGCCAGGGTGATGCTCCGCCCGGCCGGGTCGTCGTGGTTGAGCGGCACCTTCAGGGTGGCGCACTGGAGCTTCGGATAGGCCGTGGTGGCACAGCCGGTCCAGGAGAGTCGGGGGAGCAGCGGTCGGGGGGCCGGCTCACCGGCGCCCGCGGAGGCGGCGGGCAGGACGGTGACCGTCCCGGCGACCAGCGCTCCAGCGGCGATCAGCATTCCTGCGCGTGGGGTCATAGGGCCTTTGTGTCCCGCGCGGGGCCCGCGAGGACCTGATTCGCCCAGACTTGACCCGAACGGAGGGGATCGGACGGCGTGTCAGGTGCCCTGGGCGGCGCATCTGTTCCCTTTGCCGGGGAGGCCCGGATTTCGCGCGCCGGAGCCCGCGTGGTTCGCTTGGGCCACACCCCTGAGGAACCACGAGCTGGAGGAAGTCAATGGCGCAGGTCGAAGCCACCACGGAACGGATCATCGCCGCGGACGCGGAGACGGTGTTCGACGCCCTGGCGGACTACAGCGGTACGCGCGGGAAGGTGCTCCCCGAGCAGTACAGCGAGTACGAGGTCCGCGAGGGCGGCGACGGCGAGGGCACCCTCGTCCACTGGAAGCTCCAGGCCACCAGCAAGCGGATCCGCGACTGCCTCCTCGACGTCACCGAGCCCACCGACGGGCAGCTCGTGGAGAAGGACCGCAACTCGTCCATGGTCACCACCTGGACCGTGACCCCCGCCGGCGAGGGCAGGTCCCGCGCCGTCGTCTCCACCGTCTGGAACGGCGCCGGAGGCATCGGCGGCTTCTTCGAGCGGACCTTCGCGCCCAAGGGGCTGGCCCGGATCCACGACGCCGTCCTCGCCAAGCTGGCGGACGAGGTCGAGAAGTAACGCCCTGGGCGTTCACCGATTCGAGTGGTTCGCCCGCGCCCCCCGTACCGGAGCCCCGCGCACCGAGGGGGCGCGGGCGTTCTCGCAAACGCGCTGATGAGCGACCCAAGTGCGCCGTATCGCAGGGGCGTTCGGCGCACGGGACCCCACTGAGCCCCCGTACCGCCCGACTTGCTCCCGGTTCGCGCCGCATGCGAAGAATGCGCGCGGCGCAGACGCCGTGACGAGGGGAGCAGGTGCATGGGTGCGATCACCATCGCGAAGCGCGTCGAGGGGGACGCGGGGCCGCTGACCGCGGACGGGCCGCCGCCGGCGGACGCCCCGCTCCCCGTGGACGGCCCGCCCGCCGGACCCGTGGCCCTCGACCCCCGCCGCGTCCGGCTCGTCTTCTGCGGCCTCATGCTCGCGCTGCTCCTCGCCGCGCTCGAGCAGATGATCGTCGCCACCGCGCTCCCGAAGATCGTCGGAGAGCTCCAGGGCCTCGACCGGATGTCCTGGGCCATCACCGCCTACCTGCTGACCTCCACCATCGGCCTGCCGATCTACGGGAAGCTCGGCGACCTCCTCGGCCGCAAGGGCGTCTTCCTCTTCGCGATCGTCGTCTTCGTCATCGGCTCGGGACTCGCCGGCTGGTCACGCTCCATGGACGAGCTCATCGCCTTCCGCGCGATCCAGGGCGCGGGCGCCGGCGGGCTCATGATCGGCGTCCAGGCGATCATCGCGGACATCGTCCCGGCCCGCGAGCGCGGCCGGTACATGGGCCTGATCGGGGCCGCCTTCGGCCTCGCCTCCGTCGCCGGGCCGCTGCTCGGCGGCTTCTTCACCGACCACGTCTCCTGGCGCTGGTGCTTCTACTTCAACGTGCCCTTCGGGCTCGTCACCCTCGCCGTCGTCGCCACCGTCCTCAAGCTGCCGAAGCCCGTGGCACGCGCGCGTTTCGACGTCCTCGGCGCGCTGCTCCTCGCCGCCGCCTCCACCTGCCTCGTCCTGCTCACCAGTTGGGGCGGGACGGAGTACGCCTGGGGGTCGCGGACCATCCTCGGCCTGGCCGGCGGCGCCGTCGCGACGACCGTCCTCTTCCTGGTCGTCGAGCGCCTCGCGCCCGAACCGCTCATCCCCCTGCGGCTGTTCCGCGACTCGGTCTTCACGGTCACCGCACTCGTCGGCGCCGTCGTCGGCATCGCCCTCTTCGGCGCCGCCAGCTACCTGCCGAGCTTCCTCCAGATGGTCGAGGGCGCCACCGCCACCGAGTCGGGGCTGCTGATGCTGCCGCTCATGGGCGGGATCGTCGTCGCCTCCGTCGTCTCGGGACAGCTCATCAGCCGCACCGGCCACTACAAGATCTACCCCGTACTCGGCGGGGCCGTCTCCGTCCTCGGCATGTGGCTGCTCTCCCGCATGGACACGGACACCCCGCGCCTTCAGCACAGCCTCTGGCAGGCCGTCCTCGGCACCGGCATCGGACTCGTCATGCCGGTCCTGGTCCTCGCCGTGCAGAACTCCGTGCGCCCCGCCGACCTGGGCACCGCCACCAGCGCCCACAACTACTTCCGCCAGATCGGCGGCAGCGTCGGCGCGGCCGTCTTCGGCACCCTCTTCGCGTCCCGGTTCGACGACGCCCTCGGCGACCGGCTCGCCGTCGTCCTCGCGCAGGGCGGACAGCAGGCACTGCCCCCGGCCGAGTCGATCACCCCGCAGTCGGTACGCGCCCTGCCGCCCGCCCTGCGCGAGGCGTACGTGCAGGCGTACGCGGACGCGATGCCGCGCATCTTCCTCTACCTCGTGCCGGTCCTCGTGCTCGTCCTCGTCCTCGCCTTCTTCCTCAAGGAGAAACCGCTGGTGACCCATCACAGCCCGCTCACCGAGGCCGCCGACACCACGGGCTTCGCCGCTCCCCATGCCGCTTCCCCCGCCGCCTCCCAGCCCGTCCCGCACGCCCGGCACGCCGCACCCGCGCCCGTACCCCCGTACGAGCAGCACTCCGGGGTCGCGGTCTGCGGCACCGTCCAGCACCACGACGGGAGCCGCGTGCCACGGGCGGCGCTCACGCTCATCGACGTCCAGGGACGCCAGGTCGGGCGCGGCGCGAGCGGCGAGGACGGGCGGTACGCGCTGAGCGTCCCCGACCGGGGCGCGTACGTCCTCATCGCCGCCGCCGGCGGACACCAGCCGCAGGCGGTGTCCGTCACCGTCGGCGACCGGCCGGTGGAGCTCGACGTCGTCCTCGGCGGCGCGGGACGGCTCGCGGGCAGCGTCGTGACCGCGGACGGGACGCCGGTGCGGGACGCGGCCGTCACCCTCACCGACGTACGCGGCGAGGTCGTCGCCTCGACGCGCAGCGGGCGCGAGGGCGGGTACGTGATCACGGAGCTCGTCGCCGGCGAGTACACGCTCGCGGCCAGCGCCCCCGCCTTCCGGCCGGCCGCGCTGCCGGTGAGCGTGCAGTCCTCGCGGGAGACCCGCCAGGACATCGAGCTGGCGGGCGGGGCGGTGCTCCGCGGGACGGTACGGGCCGGCGGCGGGCGCCCGGTCGAGGACGCCCGGGTCACCCTGCTCGACGCGGCGGGGAACGTCATGGACACGCTGACGACGGGGGCCGACGGGACGTTCCGCTTCGTCGACCTGTCCTCGGGCGAGTACACGGTCATCGCGGCCGGGTACCCGCCGGTGGCCACGGTCCTCCAGATGGCCGGCGGAGGCCGCACGGAACGCGACCTCCAGCTCGGCCACCAGGACTGACCTGCCCGTCCTCCCGGCTCAGGAGGTGGTCGTCGCCTTGCGCAGCGCGCTGATGCAGGTGCCGATCGCCTCCTGGAGGGCTTCGAGGCGCTGGAGCATGTCCGCCTCGTAGATGTCCTCCTCCATGACCTCGTCGAGGGTGAGCTCCTCGAAGACCTTGGTCGCCTTCTGCAGGCTGTTGTAGAACTTGGTCCGCCGCTCCTGGACCCGCAGCTCCGGGTCCTCCTCGACGGCCTTCGCGACGAGCCCCTTCACGGCGTCGTACGCCTCGCCGGCCCACTCGCCGGCCTCCTCGGAGTCGTCGAGCTCGTCGATGAGCGACAGGTGGCGCTCGGCCTCGGCGCGCAGCTCGGCCGGGGCCTCGACCGTCTGCCCGGCCGGGGTCTTGATCTGGCCGTTCTCGACGATCTGCCGCACGTAGCCGATGCGGTCGGCCGCCTTCGCCTCGTTGGCCACGGCCTTCTTCAGGTCGTCGGTACGGGCGATGGCCCGCGCCATCTCGGTCTGGAGGGCCGGGTCCTCCTTCATGCGGTCGAGCAGCGCGCCGCGCGCGGCCTCGGCCGTGCCGGGGTCGGCGAGGATCGCGGCCCGCAGCGCCGTCGGGTTCTCGGCGACCTCCAGGGCCTTCGTCGGGCGGATGCCCTCGGCCTCCGCCGCCGCGCTGATCGCCTGGCCGCGCACGGAGGAGGCGCTGTTGCGGGAGGTGTAGTACGACAGCCAGACGTCGGCGTCGGGCAGCTCGACGTCCTCGCCCGGGACCAGGACCTCGAACTGCGGGACGAGACCGTCGTCGGCCGCCATGTCCCAGGCCTTGTAGTAGCGCATGACCCGGTCGGGCGAGCACCCGGCGAGCGCGGCGAACGCCTTCGCCGACACCTTCGCGGCGGCCGTCCCCTCGGCCGGCTGCCCACCGGGCCGCACGCTCCGCGCGACCTTCAGCGCGAAGGCCCAGCCGCCGGTCCTGGCGTAGATCCCGAAGTCCCGCGCGTCGCGGACGACGACGGGGTCGTGCTCGGCGGAGCCCTCGTCGTCGGTGTCCGCGTACTCGGTCTGCTCGGTCGGACCGGTCGGCTCGGCCTGCTCCGCGGATTCCGTCGGGTCCGTCGGCTCCGGCGGCGACGGCACCCAGAACTCCGGCTCGGAGATCGCCGGAAGGGCGGTCTCGGCCGCTTCCGCGGTCGCCGAGGCGGACGTCTCGGCGGAGGTTTCGGACGGGGTGATGGCGATGGTCACCGAGGGCTCTCCGGAAGGTCGTACGACAACTGCGGCCGACAGCCTATACGCACAGGTTGGCGATATTTCGCCCATTTCGAGCCGCGATTCGAGCCATTCAAACCAGTGGCGCGCCGACCGCCCCTACCGGAAGGATGCCCCCATGACTCACGGAATCGAGCTCCACCCCGCGCGTTGAGCGCCACACCCGGGCGCCCGACGCCCGCACCCGTCCCGACCGAGGGCCCCGCCCTGTACGCGTACGCCGAGAGCCTGCGCGCCCGCGCTCCCCACGCGCCCCCGCCCCCCGGCGGGCACCCGCTGCCCGACACGGCACGGCCCCCGGCCCGGCGGAAGGGCCTCTCCTACGCGGACGCCCGCACCGCCGTCACCGACGCCCTGCTCCCGTACCTCGGGGCCGCCGACCCCGTGCGCGCGGCCCGCGCCGCGGAACGCGCGCTCGGCGCGACGGGAGTCGTCCGCGCGCAGGCCGTTCACGCCGCGGCCGCGGCGATCGACCTGTCCGACGAACCCGCCGCCCGCGCCCGGACCCGCTTCCTCGCCCGGCGGCTCGTGCGCACCGGCACGACCGTCCCGGGCGTGTCGGCCGGCCTCGGGCTCCTGAACCGGCTCGGGGAACCGGAGGACGTGCCGTACCTGCGGGCCCTCGGCCTGCTCGACGGCCTGCTCCACCCCGTCGACGCGGCCCTCGCGCCCCTGGACCGGGAGGCCGCCGGCCTCGTCTGGCTGAGCCACCGGGACCGGGACGAGGAGCTGCGCGGTCTCGTCGACGCCCTGGCCGCCGGTGACCGGGCGGCCGTGACCGACCTGCTCGTGGGGCTCCCCACGGGCGAGCGGCGAGCGGGGCCCGAGTTCTCGCGCCGGATCGCCGAGGCCGTCGGGCTCGCCCGGCTCGTCCGGGAGGAGCCGGACCGTCCCGGGCTCCTCGCCGTGGCCGTGTGGCTCCTCGGCCGGATGACCAGCAGCAGGGACTACCACGCCGAGATCCTGCGGTACGGGGACGCCGTCGAGCTGTACGGGACGATCGCCGCCCACGCCCACCGGCTGCCCGGCGACGTGGACCACCGCGCCCCGCTGCTCACCCTCGCCCTCGACCTGCACAGCGGCGCCTCCCACCTGCTGCCCTGGCCGCCGGGCCGGCGCGAGGAGCTCCACCGCGCCCTCCTGGACTTCGCCGCGGGGAAGGGGGACGGGGACGAGGAGGCGTCGGCGTCGTCGGCCGACGGAGCGGGGCAGGCCGCGCGGAGGCGAGCCGAGTGGATCCGCCGCACGGTACGGCAGCTGCGGGCCGTACCGATGGACCCGCCCCGGTTCCGCGTCGAGGTGGCCGTCGCCGATCCCGGCGAGCCGGACGTCGTCGAGACGCGGTTCCTGATCGACGGGCGCCCGCTCGTTCCGGAGGCCTTCGGCCCCGGCCCCGGTGACCCTCCCGAACGGCTCCTCGACAGCGGTGCGCTGCGGGCCGGCCCCGAACCGCGGGAGGTACGGCTCGCGGAGGCGTACTGCACCGAGGGGTGCTGCGGCGCGCTCTACGTGACCGTACGCCGGGAGGGCGGGCACGTCGTGTGGAGCGACTGGCGCAGACCCCGGCTCCTGGCCGCCGCGCGGGGCGAGCTGCCCGCGTACCGCTTCGACGCCGCCGCGTACGACGCCGAGATCGCGCGCGCCGAGCGGGACCACGGCTGGACCTGGCCGGCCCGTCGCACCGCCCGGCTCGTCGCCGCGGGGCTCCGCGACCGGCCGGAGCTCCTGACCGGCCGGGGACTGCGGCTGCGCTGGATCAGCACGGACTTCGGCGAACCGGAGACCACCGTGGTCGCCTTCAGCGGGCCGCCGCTCGCCGCCGGGGGCCCGGAGCGGGGTGCGGGTCCGGGCGCGGATTCGGGCACGGGCTCCGGCACGGGTTCGGGCGGAGGTTCGGCGCAGGGCGAGGGCAAGACCTGCTACTTCCAGTGGCGGCTGCCCGACGACGGCACCCCGCCGGAGCGCCGCGCGGCGGACGCCCTGCGCCGGCTCGCCGCAGAGGATCCCCGCCGGTATCCGGAACTGCGCGCCTGACCGTACCGCCGTCCCGGTGACCGCCATTGGTCCACGCCAACGGCGGTTATCCACAGGGGTGGTAGGGGTGCCGCGCGGCGCGTACGGTGCCAGGCATGAAGATCCTCATCAGCGCCGACATGGAGGGCGCGACCGGTGTGACCTGGCCCGCCGACGTGCTGCCCGGCACGCCGCAGTGGGAGCGGTGCCGGGCCCTGTTCACGTCCGACGTGAACGCGGCCGTGCAGGGCTTCTTCGACGGCGGCGCCGACGAGGTGCTGATCAACGAGGCGCACTGGACCATGCGGAACCTGCTCCTGGAGCGGCTCGACGAGCGGGCCGAGATGCTCACCGGGCGGCACAAGGCGCTGTCGATGGTCGAGGGCGTGCAGCACGGGGACGTCGACGGGATCGCGTTCGTCGGCTATCACACGGGCGCCGGCGCGGAGGGCGTCCTCGCGCACACCTACCTCGCCAACTCGATCACCGGCGTGTGGCTGAACGGCGAGCGGGCGAGCGAGGGCGTGCTCAACGCGCACGTCGTCGCGGAGTACGGAGTGCCGGTCATCCTCGTCACCGGAGACGACCTGACCTGCGAGGACGCCCTCGGGTACGCGCCCGAGGCCCGCAAGGTCGCAGTCAAGGACCACGTCTCGCGGTACGCGGCCGTGTGCCGGACCCCGGCACGCACCGCCGCCGACATCAGGGCGGCGGCCAGGGACGCGACCTCGCTCGCCGTCCGGCACGAGCCCGTCAGGGGCGGCCCGTTCACCGTCGAGGTGGAGTTCGACGCGGAGCACCTGGGCGCCG
Source organism: Streptomyces sp. NPDC020807 (assembly GCF_040641575.1). Lineage (NCBI taxonomy): Bacteria > Bacillati > Actinomycetota > Actinomycetes > Kitasatosporales > Streptomycetaceae > Streptomyces > Streptomyces sp. NPDC020807. The sequence continues at coordinate 189,084 of NZ_JBFADU010000008.1, read as the reverse complement.
CCGCCACGGTGGTTCCCGGCGTCGTGCGGAGCGGCGAGCGGCGCGTGTCGTACCTCGGGGGGACGATGTACGAGGCAATTCGCACGTTCAAGGCGGTCACGACCATCGTCTCGGCCGCGGTGGAGGAGCAGTATGGCTGACGAGATCCGGGGTCCCGACCCCACGGCCCCCGACCCGGCGGCGCTCGACGAGGTGGTCACGTACACCTCCGAGCTCATCCGCATCGACACCACCAACCGGGGCGACGGCGACTGCCGTGAGCGGCCGGCCGCCGAGTACGTCGCCGAGCGGCTCGCCGCCGCCGGGATCGAGCCCACGCTCCTGGAGCGGACGCCGGGCCGGACGAACGTGGTGGCCCGGATCCCCGGCACCGACCCCTCGGCCGACGCGCTCCTCGTCCACGGCCACCTCGACGTGGTCCCCGCCGACCCCGCCGAGTGGAGCGTCCACCCCTTCTCCGGGGAGGTCCGCGACGGGCTCGTGTGGGGGCGCGGCGCCGTCGACATGAAGAACATGGACGCGATGGTCCTGGCCGTCGTCCGCTCCTGGGCCCGGCAGGGCGTCCGGCCGCGCCGCGACGTCGTCCTCGCCTTCACCGCCGACGAGGAGGCCAGCGCCGAGGACGGCTCGGGCTTCCTCGCCGACCGGCACGCCGCCCTCTTCGAGGGGTGCACGGAGGGCATCAGCGAGTCCGGGGCGTTCAGCTTCCACCCGCAGCCCGACACCCGGATCTACCCGATCGCGGCGGGGGAGCGGGGCACCGCCTGGCTCAAGCTGACCGCCCGCGGCCGCGCCGGACACGGCTCCAAGGTGAACCACGCCAACGCCGTGACCCGGCTCGCCGCCGCCGTCGCCCGGATCGGCTCGCACACCTGGCCCGTCCGCCTCACCACCACCGTCCGCGCCGCCCTCACCGAGCTCGCCGCGCTGTACGGCATCGAGGTCGACACCCACGCGCGCGACCTCGACGTCGAGCTCCTCCTCGACAAGCTCGGCCCCGCCGCCGCGCTCGTCGAGTCCACCGTCCGCAACAGCGCGAACCCGACGATGCTGTCCTCCGGCTACAAGGTCAACGTCATCCCGGGCGAGGCCGTCGCCTACATCGACGGCCGGACCCTGCCCGGCGGGGACGCCGAGTTCGCCGCGACCATGGACCTGCTCACCGGGCCCGACGTGGAGTGGGAGTACCACCACCGCGAGGTCTCCCTCGAAGCCCCCGTCGACTCGCCCACCTTCGCCAAGCTCCGGGCCGCCGTCGAGCGCTTCGATCCGGACGGGCACGTCGTCCCCTTCACCATGTCCGGCGGCACCGACGCCAAGCAGTTCTCCCGGCTCGGCATCACCGGCTACGGCTTCTCGCCGCTCCGGCTGCCGCCCGGACTGGACTACGGGGCGCTCTTCCACGGCGTCGACGAACGCGTCCCGGTGGACGCGCTGCACTTCGGCGTCCGCGTGCTCGACCACTATCTGAAGTCCGCGTAGGACAGGGAGGGGGCGCGGGGATGGCCGCGACCATGATGAAGAGGACCGCCCCGTACGGGAGCTGGCCCTCGCCCGTCGACGCGGCCCTCGCCGCCTCCCACGACGGCCGCCCCGAGTACGTGGGGGCCGTCGGCGACGAGCTGTGGTGGACGGCGCCACGCCCGGAGGAGGGCGGCAGGCGCGCCCTCGTCCGGCGGCGCGCCGACGGCACCGAGGAGACCGTCCTCCCCGCCCCGTGGAACGTCCGCAGCAGGGTCGTCGAGTACGGCGGACAGCCCTGGGCCGCGACGGCGCGGGCCGAGGGCGGACCGCTCGTCGTCTTCTGCCACTTCCCCGACCAGCGGCTGTACGCGTACGAGCCCGGGTCCGGGGCGGCCTCGGCGGACGGCGGGGCGCCCCGCCCGCTGACCCCCGTCTCCGACGTCGGCGGCGGGCTGCGCTGGGTCGACCCGGTGATCCACCCGGACCGGGGCGAGGTGTGGTGCGTCCTGGAGGAGTTCACCGGCCCCGCGCCGACCGACGTGCGGAGGGCGGTCGTCGCCGTGCCCCTCGACGGCTCGGCCGCCGACGACCGCTCCGCCGTGCGGGAGCTCTCCGACGGGCGGCACCGGTTCGTGACCGGTCCCCGGCTCTCGCCCGACGGGCACCGGGCGGCCTGGATCGCCTGGGACCACCCCCGCATGCCCTGGGACGGCACCGAGCTGCGGCTCGCCGAGGTCGGCCCCGACGGCACGTTCGCGGGTGAGCGGACCGTCGCCGGCGGACCGGAGGAGTCGATCCCGCAGGTCGCCTGGGACGCCCGGGGACGGCTCCTCTTCGCGAGCGACCGGACGGGCTGGTGGAACCTCTACCGGGCGGAGGTGGACGCGTCGGGGAGCGCGGGGGAGCAGGCCGCGCTCTGCCCGCGCGAGGAGGAGTTCGCCGGGCCGCTCTGGAAGATCGGGCTCACCTGGTTCGCTCCCCTGGACGACGGCCTGATCGCCGTCGTCCACGGCACGGGCAGCACCGCCCTCGGCATCCTCGACCCCGCGACCGGCGCGGTCGCCGACGCGGCCGGGCCCTGGACCGAGTGGGCCTCCACCCTGGCCGTGCGGGACACCCGGGTCGTCGGCGTCGCCGCGTCGCCGCGCGGCTCGTACGAGCTCGTCGAGCTCGACACCGGCACGGGCCACGCCCGCGTGGTCGGCGCCCCCCACACGGACGCCGTCGACCCCGCGTACTACCCCGAGCCCCACGAGCGCGTCTTCACCGGCCCCGGCGGGCGCGAGATCCACGCGCAGATCCACCCGCCCCACCACCCGGCGTTCACCGGCCCCGACGACGAGCGCCCGCCCTACGTCATCTGGGCCCACGGCGGCCCCACCGGGCGCGCGCCGCTCGTCCTCGACCTGGAGATCACCTACTTCACCTCGCGCGGGATCGGCGTCGCCGAGGTCAACTACGGCGGCTCGACCGGCTACGGCCGGGAGTACCGCGACAGGCTGCGCGAGCGCTGGGGCGTCGTCGACGTCGAGGACTGCGCCGCCGTCGCGGCCGCGCTCGCCGCCGAGGGCACCGCCGACCCCGCGCGGCTCGCGGTGCGCGGCGGCAGCGCGGGCGGCTGGACGACCGCCGCGTCGCTCGTCTCCACCGACGTGTACGCCTGCGGCACGATCATCTACCCCATCCTGGACCTCCTCGGCTGGGCCACCGACGAGACCCACGACTTCGAGTCCCAGTACCTCCACGGCCTGATCGGCCCCCTCGACGAGGTGCCCGAGCGCTACCGGGAGCGTTCCCCGATCGAGCACGTCGACCGGATCACCACCCCGTTCGTGCTGCTCCAAGGGCTCGACGACGTGATCTGCCCGCCCGCGCAGGCGGAGCGCTTCCTCGCCCGGATGGCGGGGCGGGGCGTCCCGCACGCCTACCTGGGCTTCGCCGGGGAAGGGCACGGCTTCCGGATGGCAGACACGATGGTCCGGGCCCTGGAGGCCGAACTCGCCCTGTACGTGAGGACCTTCGGTCTCGACCGGACGGACGTGCCCGGACTGGAGCTGCGCACGTGACTCGGCCCCTGGAACCCCCGACGCGGGCGCCCCGGCCTCTGGAACCCCTGACGCGGGCGCCCCGGCTGCGGCCCGGCGCGCGGGTCGCCGTCGTCGCGCCGAGCGGGCCCGTACCCGGGGAGCGGCTCGCGGCCGGGCTCGCCATCCTGCGCGGCTGGGGCCTGGAGCCGGTCGTCGCCCCGCACGTCCTCGCCACCCACCCCACCCTCGGGCACCTGGCGGGCACCGACGAGGCGAGGGCCCGGGACCTGACGGAGGCCTGGTGCGATCCGGCGGTCTCCGCCGTCCTCTGCGCGCGCGGCGGCTACGGGGCCCAGCGGATGGTCGACCTCCTCGACTGGCCGGCGATCCGGGCGGCCGGACCCAAGGTCCTCGTCGGATACAGCGACATCACCGCCCTCCACGAGGCCTTCGCCCTCCGCGCGGGCCTGGCCACGCTGCACGGGCCGATGGTCGCGGCCGGCACCTTCCTGGAGGACGCCCGCACCCAGGAGTCGCTGCGCGCGACGCTCTTCGAGCCGGAGTCGGTCCGGACCCTGGGCCTGGAGACGGCCCGGGCGCTGGCCCCCGGGCGGGCCCGGGGCGTCACCTTCGGCGGCTGCGTCAGCCTGCTCGCCGCCGACCTCGCCACGCCGGGCGCCAGAACCTCGGCGCGCGGCGGGCTGCTGCTCGTCGAGGACGTGGGGGAGGAGCCGTACCGGCTCGACCGCGTCCTCACCCAGCTGCTGAGATCGGGCCTGCTCGACGGGGTCACGGGCATCGGCCTGGGCTCGTGGGAGGAGTGCGGCCCGTACGAGGAGGTGCGGGCGGTCCTCGCCGACCGGCTCGGCGGCCTCGGCATCCCCGTCGTCGAGGAGCTGGGCTTCGGCCACTGCCGGACGGCGCTGACCGTGCCGCTGGGGGTGCCCGGCCTCCTCGACGCGGAGACGGGCACCCTCACCCTCGACGTACCGGCCCTGGCGTGAACCGGGGCCGGCGGCGTTCCGCGGGCGCGGGCGCTCAGAGAGCGGCGTAGCCCGGCCGGACGACCTCGTCGATCAGATGCTGCCGCTCGGGCAGCGGCAGGAACGCGGCCTCCAGGGCGGCGACGGTGAACTCCTCGAACACCTCGGGGCCGTAGCCGAAGGCGTCCACCATGTGCTGGAACTCCTCGCTCATGGTGGTGCCCGAGACCAGGCGGTTGTCGGTGTTGAGCGTGACGCGGAAGCCGAGGCGGCGCAGCTCGTCGATCGGGTGCGAGGCGTAGTCCTTCGCGGCGCCCGTCTGGAGGTTGGAGGTCGGGCAGACCTCCAGGGCGATGCGGTTGTCGCGGACGTACGAGGCGAGGTGGCCCAGCGTGCCGTCCTCGGCGATGTCGTCGGTGATCCGCACGCCGTGGCCGATGCGCTCGGAGCCGCAGACCTGCACGGCCTCGTGGATCGACTCCGCGCCGACGGCCTCGCCCGCGTGGATCGTGAAGTGGCAGTTCTCCCGCTTGAGGTGCTGGAAGGCGGGGAGGTGGCGGGCCGGCGGGTTGCCGATCTCGCCGCCGGCGATGTCGAAGCCGGCCACGCCGTTGTCCCGGTGGGCGACGGTGAGCCGCGCGATCTCCAGGGAGCGGTCGGTGTGGCGCATGCCGGTGAGGAGCGTGCGGACGGTGATCCGGTCGCCGGTGCGGCGCTCGCCCTCGCGGAAGCCCTCGTTCACCGCCTCGACGACCTCGTCGAGGGTCAGGCCGCCTTCGAGGTGCTGCTCGGGGGCGTAGCGGATCTCGGCGTAGACGACGCCGTCCGCGGCGAGGTCCTCGGCGCACTCGGCCGCGATGCGCGTGAGCGCCTCGCGGGTCTGCATCACCGCGCAGGTGTGGGCGAAGGTCTCCAGGTACCGCTCCAGGGAGCCGGAGTCGGCGGCGTCCCGGAACCAGACCGCGAGCGCGGCCGGGTCCTCGGTCGGGAGCGCGGTGTAGCCGACCTCGCGCGCCAGTTCGACGATGGTCGCGGCGCGCAGGCCGCCGTCGAGGTGGTCGTGGAGGACGGCCTTCGGGGCGCGGCGGATCCACTCGGAGACGGTGGGGGCGGCAGGCGCGGCAAGGTTGTCAGACAAGTGCATGGCGGGGAAGTGTACGCCACGCCGAGACCGCGCGCTGTGACGGCCATGACAAGGCGGTGGCGGGCGGGCCGCGGGGGCCGGGGCCGGCGGGGTCGGACGGCCGGCGACCGGCGGCCGGCGGGGACGGACTGCCGGTGACCGGTGGTCGGTGGGGCCGGACGACCGGGGGCCGTCGGACGGCGGGGCCGCTGGGGGACGGGTGCTCGGTGGGGCGACGCGAAGGGGGGTGTCGTCGGGCGGCGGGGCGGACGGAGGGCCGGCGGTCAGTGGGACTGGAGGACCGGCAGGGCGGGGGCGCCCGTCGGGAGCATGTGCTTCGCCGCCAGGACCGGGACGTCCCCGACCCGTACGACCTGGGTGACCAGGACCGCGGGGGTGTCCGCCGGGCGGCCGAGCTGCTCGCCGCGCCGCCGCCCGAGCAGGGTCGCCGTGATGCCGCTGTGCGCGCTGAGCGCGGTCTCGCGGGAGGCCCCGACCAGGACCGAGAGCATCGACACGGCGGGCGCGGGCCCAGCCGGGGCCGTGGACTCCGCCGCGCTCCGCAGGGCGCGCGCGAACTCCGGGTGCGCCCGGTTCAGCACGTCGTCCGCCGCCGCCCACTCGTGGCTGAGGGCCGCCGCCGTGCCCTCCCCGGCCAGCACGGTCTCCCAGAACCGCAGCTCGGCACGGGCCGGAGCCAGCAGGTGCTGGGTCGTGAAGTCGGTGGGCTCCTCGACCGTCCGGAGCAGCGCCCGGACGCGGAGCGGGCCGCCCGCGCCGATCAGCTCCTCCAGCGGCTGGACGTGCTCGAAGCCGCGGCGCGGCGGTCGGTCGTTGACGGTCCGGCCGACCCCGCGCCGCACGGAGAGCAGGCCGTCCTCCTGGAGCAGCAGCAGGGCCTCGCGCAGCGCGGGCCGGCTCACGCCCAGTTCGGCGGCGAGCTTCGGCTCGGAGGGGAGGGTCGAACCGGGCGGGTAGGTGCCGTCGTGGACGGCGTCCGCGATCCGCTCGTAGAGCGCCACGACCGGCCGTCGCCGCTGCCCGCTGACCGTCACGGCCGTCTCCTCGCCTCTCGCTGCCCGGCTCTCCGCCCGCTGCCGGACGGTGTCAGGACCCCACGGTAACCGCCCTTGTTGTCTGACAAGTCACCCGTACGGCTCTGCTCACCATCACGGCGGGGCGTCACGCGCCCCATTCTGGTCCCAAGCCGGCACGACCGAGGAGAGGGTGGGTCCATGAGTCCCAAGCAGACGTCCGGGGCGTCGGGAGGCGGCACCTCGCGGTTCAGCGGGGCGTTCACCCCGGGGCGGATCGCCATGATCGTGGTCGCCGTCCTCACCCTGGTCTTCATCTTCGAGAACACCCGCGAGGTCAAGATCCGGATCCTGATCCCCGAGGTGTCCCTGCCGCTCTACGTGGCGCTGCTCGCGACCGCCCTCCTCGGTGCCGGTCTCGGGTTCTACGCGGCGGCCCGGAGGCGCAAGTGAGGCGGGCCGCCTTCGTCGGCGCGGGCGCGGTCCTCGCGCTCGCCGCCGTCGCCGTCGGCTCGGCCGACGATCCCGCCGTGCCGGGCATGCCGATACCCGCCCGCCCGATGCCGGACCTGCTCGACGTGCCGCTGTGGCGGGTCTTCACCCGGCTGCCGCGCCGCACCCGCCTCGACGTCCACGACGCGAGCGGCCGGGACCGGCGCGTGCTCTGGCCGTCGAACTGGCGGGTGTGCACGCAGTACCCGGCCGCCGGTACGGGCGTGGGGCGCCGCACGACCGCCGTGATCGGCGTCGTACGCAAGGGCGAGAGCTGCCCGCCCCGCGTCCTCACCGCCCGGCGCTGACCCGGACGGCTCGCATCGGGGGCCGGGCCGGAGCACGACCCGGTGGTGCGTGGTCAGGCGCTGGTCGTCACCCGGGCGCCGCGCTGCGTGCGCCACCTCCTCAAGAGTCACGGGCAGCCGCCGAAGGTGAGGGCGCCGCCGCGTCCTGACCGCCGCCGTCCTCTCGCGCGACCCCCGGGCCTTTCCGGGCCCGGGCCCCCTACCCTGGCCCCATGCCCGACGACCAAGGACGCTTCCTCGCCACCGGGCCCCGCGTGGGCCTGCGGCCCTTCTCCCCGGACGACGCCGAGGAGTTCACGGCACGCGCCCGGGAGAGCCGCGAGCTCCACCGGCCGTGGCTCTTCCCGCCGTGCACGCCCGAGGCGTACGCCGTGTACGCGGGCGCGCTGACCGGTGACCCGGCGCGCGCCGGGTTCCTCGTCTGCGAGCACGAGGGGCCGGGGGTCGCGGGGCACGGCGACGGCGGGCGCATCGCCGGGTTCGTCAACATCAACAACATCGTCCGCGGCGCCTTCCGCAGCGGGGCCCTCGGCTACGGTGCCTTCGCGCACGCCGCCGGGCGCGGACTCCTCGGCGAGGCTCTCGGGCTCGTCATGGCGTACGCCTTCGGGCCCCTGGAACTGCACCGCCTGGAGGCGAACATCCAGCCCGGCAACGCCGCCTCCCGCGCGCTCGTCCGGCGTGCCGGCTTCCGCCTGGAGGGCTTCTCGCCCGCCATGCTCTTCGTCGACGGGGCCTGGCGGGACCACGAACGGTGGGCGATCACCGCCCCCGACGGTCCGGCCGCGCCGCCTCAGCGCTTGTAGTTGATCTTCATCGTGTCGAGGTCGGTCACCGTCGAGCGCAGCGCCTTGTACCCGTGGCCGAGCGCCCGCAGGGCGTTCTCCACCCGCTCCTCCGCGAGCGCGCCCGCCATCTCGTCGCCGTCCGCCGCGTCCGAGACGACCACGAGCCGGTACGAGAAGTGCTTGAGCGTCCGGTCGTAGGTGAGCGAGCCCTCCTCCGTGAACTGCATCGCCGCGAGCCCGTGCTCCTCGACCTCGGAGAGCAGTCGCGACCGGCTCTCCTCCGACAGTCCGTCGAAGGTGCCGCGCACGATGACCCGATAGGTGTGCTGCGTGCTCATGTCCCGTACTCCCGCGGTGCTCCCGGAGGCCGCCCGGACGGCAGCCGACCCTCCAGCCTAGGACGGCTCCGGCGACGGTGCCCGCGATTTTCCGGCCGGGAGAACCCCTGGTCACGGCAGACCCCGCCGTGTTCCATGGGTGGATGACGACCGTACGACGTGCCGTACTGACGCTGCCCGCGGCCCCCTTGGGACCGGACAACCCCCTGCCCGCCCTGCGGACCCACGACCGTGCGCACACGATCGACCCGGAGACCCTCGCCGGGCTCCCGCGCGACATGGCCCGCAACCTCGGCCGCGCACCCCTGCGCAGCCTCCTGCCCGCCCCCGTGCGCGACGGTTACGGGCGCGAGCGCACCCCCACCGGCCTCGACGCGATCGTCATCGAGAACGACCGGCTCCGCGTGACCGTCCTGCCCGGCCTCGGCGGCCGGGTCCACTCCCTCCACCACAAGCCCACCGGACGCGAACTCCTCTACCGAAACCCGGTGTTCCAGCCCGCCGCCTTCGCGCTCAACGGTGCCTGGTTCTCCGGCGGCATCGAGTGGAACACCGGGGCCACCGGCCACTCCACCCTCTCCTGCTCGCCCCTCCACGCGGCCGTCGTCACCGCCCCCGGCGGCGGTCCGATGCTCCGCCTCTGGGAGTGGGAGCGCCTGCGCGACCTGCCCTTCCAGGTCGACCTGTGGCTTCCCGAGGGCTCCGACTTCCTCCGCGTCGGCGTCCGGATCCGCAACCCGCACGAGCGGCCGGCGCCGGTCTACTGGTGGTCCAACATCGCGGTGCCCGAGGACCGCCGCGTCGTCGTGCCGGCGGACGCCGCCTGGCACCACGGCTACGAGCGCGGCCTGCACCGGGCGCCCTTCCCCGTCGCGGAGGACGGCGGGGCCGACCGCTCGTACCCGCACGCCGCCGAGCACGCCGCCGACTGGTTCCACGACCTGCCCGACGGGCAGCGCCGCTGGATCGCCGCTCTCGACGCCGACGGCACCGGCCTGGTCCAGACGTCCACCGACCACCTGCGCGGACGCAAGCTCTTCGTCTGGGGCCGCGGTCCCGGTGGCCGCCGCTGGCAGGAGTGGCTCACCGAACCCGGCACCCCCGGATACGCCGAGATGCAGGCGGGCCTCGCCCGCACCCAGCTGGAGCACCTGGAACTGCCGGGCGAGAGCGAGTTCAGCTGGATGGAGGCGTACGGGCCGGTGGCCGCCGATCCCGCGACGGTGCTCGGCGAGGACTGGGCGGCAGCCCGTACGGCCGTGGAGGAAGGCCTCGCGCGGGCGTTGGCGCGCGCCGAGGTCGACGCGGCGTACGAGGCCTGGATCGCGCACGCGGCCGACGCCGAACCCGGGGGCGTCCTCGCCGAGGGGTCGGGCTGGGGCGCCCTCGAAGTCCTGCGCGGGCGGTACGAGTTGCCCGGCACGCCCTTCCACGAGTCGACACTCGGCCCCGAGCAGGCTCCCTGGCGCGCCCTGTTGGACACCGGCGTCCTGCCCGCACCGGAGAAGGGCGCCCCGCCGGGACCGCCCCTGGTCTCCGCGCCCTGGCGGGACATGCTGGAGACCGCCCCCGCCGACCCGTCCACCGAGTACCACCTCGGCATCGCCCAGTGGCACGCCGACGACCGGGCGCAGGCGGTACGGAGCTGGGAGCGCGGCCTGCGCGAGGCGGCCGTGCGCTGGCCCCTGCTGTACTGCCTGGCCGTCGCCGACCGCGAGGACGGACATCCCGCACGGGCCGCCGAGCGGTTCGCCGAGGCCTTCACCGACCACGCGGACCGGGCGGGCGAGGACGAGGCGGTCGCCGCCGCCCTCGGCCGCGAGGCGCTCACCGCCCTGCTCGCCGCCGGACGCCCCGGCCGGGCGCGCGAGGTGTGGGGGCGGCTGTCGGACGCGGTCCGGGAGCGGGGCGCCTTCCGGCTGATCGAAGCGCGGCTGCTGCTCGCCGAGGGGCGGACGGCCGAGGCCCGCGCCGTCTTCGACGCGGGCTTCGAGGTCGCGGACCTCCGTGAGGGCGCCGAGGTCATCGGAGACCTGTGGGCGGACATCAGCGACGAACCGCTCCCGTATTCCTACGAGTTCAGGATGCGCCCGGCCGACTGACGGTCGGTACGCTGGGCGGTGCGACCCGCGAGGGGGAGGTGTGGGCATGGCGGCCTGGGCGACGGCCGAGTGCCGGTGCGGACATCCGCGCTTCCGTCACACGGGGTCCCGGTTCTCGGGTTCCTGCGGTGCCTGTCTGTGCGACGCGTTCGTCCTGCCTCCGCCGGGGCCGGGGTACTTCGACCCCGACCCGGCGGCCCCGGAACCGGACCGCACCCCGCATCCGAGCTGCCCGCTCCAGGATCCGGACTGCAACGGGTTCCACGACTTCTCCTGATCGCTGATCGCTGATCGCTGATCGCTCATCCCTGATCGGCCCGATGCGGCCCGCTCCGGGCCGATGCGGATCTGGTGCCGCCCGATGCGGATCAGGTGCGGCCCGGTCAGGACACCCGGCACAGGATCTCGCCGTGCGGGACCATGAACCACGCGTCCTCCTGCTCGCCCCACTCCCGCCACGCCTCGCCGATCGCCGCCAGCTCGTCGGCGGTCGCGTGGCCGCCGGAGACGGCCAGGCCCGCGTACGACGAGGCCGTCGTCCGGTCCGCCCACAGGCCGCTCCACCAGGCCCGTTCCTCGGGGGTCGCGTAGCACCAGGTGCCGGCCGTCGTCGTGACGTCGGTGAAGCCCGCCCGGCGGGCCCAGGCGAACAGCCGCCGCCCGGCGTCCGGTTCGCCGCCGTTGGCGCGCGCGACCCGGTGGTACAGGTCCAGCCACCCGTCCAGGGCGGGCCGCTCGGGATACCAGGCGAAGGCGCCGTAGTCGCTGTCGCGCGCGGCGACGACCCCGCCGGGCCGGCAGACGCGCCGCATCTCGCGCAGCGCCTGGACCGGGTCGCCGACGTGCTGGAGCACCTGGTGGGCGTGGACCACGTCGAAGGAGTCGTCGGGGAAGTCCAGGGAGTGGACGTCCGCGACCGCGAACTCGACGTTCTTCAGGCCGCGTTCGTCGGCCACGGCACGCGCCTTCTCCAGGACGTCCTCGGCGGCGTCCACCGCGACCACCCGGCCCGGCGCGACCAGGGCGGCCAGGTCGGCGGTGATGGTGCCGGGACCGCAGCCCACGTCCAGGACGTCGAGCCCCGGTCGCAGCTCGGGGAGCAGGTAGGCCGCCGAGTTGGCGGCGGTCCGCCAGGTGTGCGACCGCAGGACGGACTCGTGGTGGCCATGGGTGTAGGTGGCGGTCTCGTGCGTCATCGAACGACTCCCTCGGTGTGGGTGCGTCCCTCCACCGTACGCACTCCTGCCGAATAGTGAGACCCGCGTCTTGCCATGTGGACATCGCCTCAGGCGAACAGCTCTGTCCCGTACCGGAGTTCCTCGAGCTCCCTCCCGGCCGTGACGTCCCACGCCGAGGCGCCGTCGGGCCGCCACCCCGCCGCCTCGTAGAACCGCCGGGCCCGCGCGTTCCCGGCGAACACCCAGAGCGCCGCCGTCCGGAACCCGGCCGCCCGGAGGGCTTCGGCGGACGCGGCGAGCAGCTCGCGGCCCACGCCCGTGCCCCACGCCTCCGGCAGGGCGTACAGCGCCGACAGCTCGGCCGTGGCCGTGGGGTCCAGGTCCTCGCCCGGCCAGGCGCGGAAGGCGGAGAAGCCCACGACCCGCCCGCCGGGCTCCGTCGCGAGCAGGACGGTGGGCCGGTCGGGTGCCGAGAGCCGCGCCCGCCACACGGCGGCCCGCTCGTCCGGGTCCAGACCGGCGAGGTAGGAGTCGGGGAGCAGGTCGCGGTAGGCGGCGCGCCAGGACTGGACGTGGACGGCGGCGAGCTCGGCGGCGTCTTCGGGAAGGGCTTCACGTATCGACATGCCGCATTCTGGCCCGCCCGTCCCCGCGACCGCCTCCGCATTCCGGCCCGCCCGGTCCCGCGGCCGCCCCCGCGTTCCTGCCCGGTCCGGCCCCGCGACCGCCCCCTCGTTCCGCCCGCCGGGACCGCGGCCGCTCCCCGTCCCGACCGCCCCGCGTGTGACAACCCCGTGAACGGGCCGCCCGAGCCCTCTCCTCGGGCCCTCCGTATCCCTAGGATCGGCCCGCCGCCCCCCCCGAACCCTCCGAGGAGTTCCGTGCCGTACTCGCCCGTGCCCGCTCCCGACCGCCGTGCCCTCCTGAAGCTGCTCGCCGCGGGCCCGGCGCTCTCCGTGCTCGGCGGGATCGCCACGGCCCCCGCGGCCTCCGCCGCGACCGCCGCCCCGGGCATCCTCAAGCCCCTCCCGCCGGAGTGGTTCACCGTCCGCGGCACGAACGCCGAGGCCCGCTTCGACGCCTTCGCGGGCACCGGCCCCCGGACCTCCAACGAGCGCTTCTTCGTCCGCAACCACACCTCCACCCCCGTCCTCGACGCCGCCGACTGGCGCCTGACGCTCTGGGGCGACGGCCTCCACGGCCGCGCCCCGGTCCACTTCACGTACGGACAGCTCCGCGACCTGCCGTCCGTCACCCGTACGGCCCTGATCGAGTGCGCCGGAAACGGCCGCAGCCTCTACGCCACCCAGCAGGGCGAGCCCGCCACCGGAACCGCCTGGACGCTCGGCGCCGTCGGCGCGGCCCGCTGGCGCGGGGTGCGCCTCTCGGACGTGCTGCTGCGCGCCGGGATCGCCGCCGACGCCGTCGACCTCCTGCCGCGCGGCCTGGACGACCCGTACGTCTCCGGCGGCGTCGACTTCGGCCGGGTCCGCCGCCCGCTGCCGGTCGCCAAGGCCTTCGACGACGTGCTCCTCGCGTACGAGATGAACGGCGAGCCCCTTCCGTACGACCACGGCCACCCGGTCCGGCTCGTGGTGCCCAACTGGGTGGGCATCGCCTCCGTCAAGTGGCTCGGCGACATCGAGGTGTCCACCCGCCCGCTGACCTCACCCTGGACCACGGACTGGTACCGCCTCTTCGGCCCGGCGCACCCGCCCGGCGGCAGCGCGCCGCTCACGCTCCAGACGGTCAAGTCGGCGTACGAGCTCCCCTTCGGGGCCACCCTCGCGGCGGGACGGCTCCACCGGCTCACCGGCCGCGCCTGGTCCGCCCACGCCCCCGTCCGCACGGTCGAGGTATCCGTCGACGGAGGCGCCCACTGGAGGCCCGCCCGGCTCCTCGACACGCCCCGGCGGGGCGGCTGGGTCCGCTGGACCGTGCCGTGGCTCCCGCACCGCACCGGCCCCGCCACCCTCCTCTCGCGGACCACCGACGCCGCCGGGAACACCCAGCCGGAGCGGGCCGTCCACAACGTGCAGGGCTATCTCTTCAACGCCGTCGTACGTCACCCGATCACCGTCGCCTGAAGCGGCGAAACCACCCGAACCTTCGTATAAAGGGCACGGGGGTGCCTGCCCGGCGCCCCCGTGCGCCCAGCAGGTACGGGAGGTACGGGAGATGCGGCAGACGGCCCCGGACGGCCGTGGACCGGTGCGGTACGGGCCGCCCGCGCCCGACATCGGCCTGCCCGTTCTCCCCGGACTCGCCGCCCTCCTCGCCGCGGCCGCCGGCCGCGCCGCCGCCGAACCGCCCGGCGGTGGCCCCGTCCTGCGCGAGGCGGCCTCCGGCTACTGGTGGCGCAGGGGTCTGCGGACCCACGCCGAGGACGTGGTCGCCGCCCCCGGCGCGCCCACCCTCCTCCTCGCCCTGATCGCCGCCCACGGCGGTGACGTGCTCCTGCCCCGGCCCTGCCCCGCCTGGTGGGCCCCGCAGGTCCGCCTCCTCGGCCGCCCCGCGTACCACGTGCCGACCCCCGCCGAATGCGGCGGCGTCCCCGACCCGTACGCCCTCCTGGAGACCGTGCGGCGGGTCCGCGCCGAGGGCGGCGACCCCCGCGTCCTCCTCCTCTCCGTCGCCGACGACCCGACCGCCACCGTCGCCCCGCCCGAACTCGTCCGCGAGGCCTGCGAGGCGGCCGTGGCCGAGGGGCTGCACGTCGTCAGCGACGAGACCTGGCGCGACACCCTCCACCACCCGCAGGACACCGTGCTCCTGAGCCCCGCCGAGATGTGCCCGGACGACGTCACCGTCCTCACCGACCTGTCCGGCGCGCTCGCCCCCGCCGCCTGGCCCTGCGCCGTCGCCCGCTTCCCGCCCACCGGCCCGTCCCGCGCCGACCGCTGGACCGACCGCAGGGCCCGGACGCTCGACGTGCTCACCGCCCTCGGCGCCGTCGTCACCGGGCCCGTCGCCCCCGCCGCCGCGCACGCCCTCGACGAACCCGAGGACGTCATCGTGCGCGCCCGCCGGGCCGCCGCCCTCCACGGCCGGATCGCCGCCGCCGCGCACCGGGCCGTCCTCGCCGCCGGGGCCCTCTCCCGGCCCCCGCGCGCCGGACGCCATCTCTACGTGGACCTGGGGCCGTTGCGTGAGGGCCTCGCCGCCCGGGGCGTCACCGACTCCCTGGAGCTGGAGCAGCACCTCACCCACCGCCTCGGCGCCCCCGCCCCCGGCGGCCACCGCTTCGGCGACGAACTCGGCGCCCTGCGCGTCCGGTGGGGTACAGGGATGTTCCTCGGCGCCACCGAGGAGGAGCGGACCGAGACCCTGACGGTCCCGGACCCCGAGGAACTCCCGCATGTGGCGCGGGCGCTGAAGGAGTTCGGCGAAGCGCTGGAGGAGCTCCGGTGAGCCCGGCCGCGCGACGGCCGGAGCGCACCCCGGCCGTACGGCGACCGACACGCACCCCGGCCGCACGAGGGCCGAGGCGCACCCCGACCACCCGCCGACGTCACGAGTCCCGCCGGTCACGACCCGGCGGTCCCGCGCGAGCCGCGCAGAACGGAGCCCGCAGATGACCGAACGCACGGCACCCCCCGCGACGGCCGTCACCTCGCCGATCGCCCCCGGCGCTTCCGTCACCCCCGGCGCTCCCGCCACCGCCGTCACGCCCGTGGCTCCCTTCTCCACCCTCCAGCCGCTCGGCCGCCTCCGCGCCGACTGGCCCCGGACCTTCGCCGACCGGCTCACCGCGCCGCTCCCCGGCGTCCGCGCCATGGCCCGCCTCGCCCGCGAGGGCGCCGTACGCCCCCGCCCCGAAGGGCTCCGCGACATCCCCCTGCTCCCCTTCGAGCCGGGCCCGATGCCGGCCGCGGGAACCGACACGCTCGCCGTCACCTGGGCCGGACACGCCAGTTGGATCCTGCGGATCGGCGGGCTCACCGTCCTCACCGACCCCGTCTGGTCCCGCCGCATCTTCGGCACCCCCGCCCGCCTCACCCCGGTGGGCGTCCGCTGGCAGGACCTTCCGCCCGTCGACGCCGTCGTCATCAGCCACAACCACTTCGACCACCTCGACGCCCCCACGCTCAAGCGACTTCCGCGGCACACGCCGGTGTTCGTTCCCGCCGGGCTCGGGCGCTGGTTCGTCCGGCGCGGGTTCACCCGCGTCACCGAGCTCGACTGGTGGGAGGCGGCCGAACTCGGCGGCGTGCGCTTCGACTTCGTCCCCGCGCACCACTGGTCCAAGCGGACCCTCTGGGACACCTGCCGCTCCCTGTGGGGAGGCTGGGTGCTCACCGATCCGGCCGGCCGTCGCGTCCACTTCGCCGGGGACACCGGCTACGGCCACTGGTTCGGCGAGATCGGCCGCCGCTTCCCCGGCATCGACCTGTCGCTGCTGCCGATCGGCGCCTACGACCCGCGCTGGTGGCTCAGCGACGTCCACACCGACCCGGAGGAGGCGGTCCGCGCCCACCAGGACCTCGGCGCGCGCCGCATGGCCCCCATGCACTGGGCCACCTTCGTCCTCTCCTCGGAGCCCGTCCTCGAACCCCTCACCCGGGTCAGGGCCGCCTGGGAGAAGGCAGGGCTGCCGCGCGAGGACCTGTGGGACCTGCCGGTCGGCGGCTCACGGGTGCTCGCGCCCTGACGGGCGGGACACCTTCGCCGCACCGGCCGCCACCACGTCGGACGTGCCCCGCAGCCGCCGCCACAGCGCGGGGACCGCGCTCACCAGCGCCGTGAGGCCGACCGCCGCCACGACCCCCTGCCAGGGCTCGGGGAAGAGCGAGCCGCCCAGGATCCCGATCAGCTGGTACGTCGCCGCCCACGCCAGGCACGCCACGGTGTCGCCCCGGACGAAGCGCCGCAGCGGCATCTCCGCGAGCAGGCACGCCAGCATCACCGGGATCCGGCCGCCCGGGACGAGCCGGGAGAGCACCAGCACCTGCATGTGGTGGCTGTCGAGCCGCTCCTGAGCGTGCGCGAGCCGCTCGGGCGTCACCCGGCCCTTCAGCGCGCCCAGCCACCGCGAGCCGCTCTGCGAGCGGACCCCGCGCTGCCCGAGCCAGTACAGCGCGGAGTCGCCGAGGAGTGCGGCGGAGGCCGACACGAGGAAGACCCAGAGCAGCGAGAACGGCGAGGACTGGTGGAAGGCGACCACGGCCGCCGTGCTGACGATCGCGCCCGTCGGCACCACCGGAACGAGCGCGCCGAGTGCCACGAGCAGGAACAACGACGGGTAGCCGACGGCCTGTTGCGTCGACTCCGGCGGGAGGTCGCGCGCCGCGGCGGCGAAAGCGGTGAATCCTCCGCTCACTTGGCGACCTCCGGCCGCACCCGCTCGCCGTGGCCGAGCAGATGCACCGCGACCTTCGGGGCGAGCGCCGCCGCGTGCCGGACGAACTCGTCGCCGGGCGCGTGGAATTCGTGCGGCCTGACCCCGTCCATGCCGATCGGCCAGTACGTGCCGTAGTGCACCGGCACCGCGGCGGCGGGCGAGAGCGCGGCGAGCGCCCGCGCGGCCCGGCCCGCGTCCAGATGGCCGTGGCCGAGGTACGGGCCCCAGCCGCCGACCGGGAGCAGTGCCACGTCCACCGGGCCCACCTCCTCGGCCATGCTGTCGAAGAGGCCGGTGTCCCCGGCGAAGTACGTCCGCGCCTCGCCCTCGACGACGTACCCGAGCGCGGGGGAGCGGTGCCGCCCGACCGGCAGGCGGCGGCCGTCGTGGAGTGCCGGCACGGCCCGTACCGTCACGCCCTCCACCGTGACCTCGTCGCCCGGCTCCACCTCGGTGAGCCGCAACCCGGTCGTCGCGAGCCGGCGCAGCCCCGGGACGGCGGCGGGGGCGCCGCGCGGCACGAGGACCTCGGTCCCCGGCGCGAGCCGGGCCAGCGAGGGCACGTGCAGGTGGTCGGCGTGCAGGTGCGAGACGAGGACGGCCTCGGCGCGGGTGGCCTCGGCGGGCGGCAGGGCGCCGCGCCGGCGCCGCAGGTGCGCGAGCCGCCGCGCGAACAGCGGGTCGGTGAGGAAGCGGACCCCGGAGTCCTCGACCGTGCAGGTCGCGTGACCCCACCAGGTGACCTCCACCGGCATGCCGCCGCCCCGCTTCCCGGTCCTCGAACCTCGTCGTACCGCGTCTCGGCCGGACGCGATGTCCGCGCTCGTGCCGTACCTCCTCTCACGAGGGTAAATGTCCGGAGCGTGCTCCGGAGGATGTTCGGCCGTGCCGAAGCCCAGTAGGGTCGGTCCATGGACGACGTTCGGGTGGCGGCGATCGCCAGCCTCACCCCGCTCGAAGAGCTGGACAGCGACCCCTTCCTGGTCGACACGCGCGGCCAGCACGACATGTGCGCCCGCTGGGCCCGCGACAAGGGGTACGTGCTCGCCCGCCAGCTCCTCTTCTACGGCATCCGCCCCGATCACGCCGCCCTGTGGTCGGACGTGGAGGAGGGGGCCGTGGACCTCTTCGTGGCCGCCAACGAGCGGGTCCTCGCCCGCGCGTTGACCTCCGTCGAGGGCTTCCGCGCGGAGTGCGAGCGGCGCGGGGTGCGGCTGGAGACGGTCTCCCTGGACGAACCGGCGTACGACGGGCGGGCGAGGGCGGGCGTGCACCGGCGCCTCTCCATGCCGACCGCCGGCTACGACGGCTGCTGACCCGCCCGTACCGCCTTCGGCGCATCCGCGCCCATCCACCCCGACCTGACACACCCGGGCCGCCGGCGGGTATCCCTTTCACGGCCTGATCGTGGGCGTTGTGCCACGCTTGGGGCAGGAAACGGGTGAAAGGTGCACGGGGCGTGGGAGACGGGCGATGGGGTGGCGCCGACCGCTGGCGTACCGCGGGCAGAGCGGTGATGCGGATGATCGTGGTGTGGGCGGTGTCGACGCTCACGATGCTCCTCCTCGCGGCGCTGCTCCCCGACTTCGAACTCCAGTCCGCCGACGGTGACAGCCTCACCCGCACGGCGATCACCGCCGCCACCGCCGCCGGGGTCTTCGGTCTCCTCAGCGCGCTCGTCTGGCCGCTGATCGTCCGGGCCTTCCTCCTCGTCCCGGCGCTCGTCCTCGGCCTGTTGGTGTTCTTCCTCAACGGCTCGCTGCTGCTCGTCGCCCTCTGGCTCATCCCGGACGGGCGCGGCGCCGCCGACCCCGAGACCGCCGTCGTGGTCGCCGCCGTCATGTCGGCCGTCGCCTCCGCGACCTCCACCGCGCTCGCCGTGCGTGACGACGACGCCTACAGCCGGCGCCTCTACCGCCTCACCGGCCGCACCCGCCCCCGCGCCGACGGCGAGGCCCCCGAGGCCGACCCCGGCACCGTCTTCCTCCAGCTCGACGGCCTCGGCCACCACGTCCTGCGCGCCGCCGTCGCCGAAGGGCTCATGCCCACCGTCGCCGGCTGGCTCGACGCGGGCCACCACCTCACCCCCTGGCGCACCGACTGGTCGAGCCAGACCGGCGCGAGCCAGCTCGGCATCCTGCACGGCACCAACGAGGACGTGCCCGCCTTCCGCTGGTACGAGAAGGACACCGGCCGTCTCATGGTGTCGAACCGCCCGGCCAGCGCCGTGGAGCTCCAGCGCCGGGCCGTGGCCCGCACCGGGGACGGCGGCCTGCTCACGTACGACGGGGCCTCCCGCGGCAACCTCTTCAGCGGCGGCGCCGACCAACTCGCCCTCGTCCTCTCGATGGCCGCCCGGCGAGGCCGCCGCAACCGCTCGCGCGCCGGGTACTTCGCGTACTTCTCCGACCCCGCCAACGCCGTCCGCACGGCGGGCTCGCTCGTCACCGAGGTCGTCCGCGAGATGAGCCAGTCGACCCGGGCCCTCGTCCGCCGCGAGAGGCCCCGCGTCTCGCGCGGCGGCACGTACCCCTTCGTCCGGGCCTTCGCCACGGTCGTCGAGCGGGACGTCGTCGTCGCGGCCGTGATGGGGGACATGCTCGCGGGGCGGACCGCCGTCTACGCCGACCTCGTCGCGTACGACGAGGTGGCCCACCACTCGGGGCCGCTCGGCCGGGACACCGACCAGGTCCTGCGCCGCCTCGACCGGGCCGTCGCGCTCATCGCGACCGTCGCCGGGCACGCACCGCGGCCGTACCGGATCGTGCTCCTCTCCGACCACGGCCAGAGCCCCGGGGAGACCTTCGAGTCGGCGTACGGCCTCTCCCTCAAGGAGCTGGTACGGGCCGGGTGCGGGCTCCCCGTGCCGCGCCGCGTCGGCCGCACCCCCAGCGGCTCCGAGGCCCGCGACGCGGCCAGGGACGCGCTGCGCAGCGCGCTCCACCGGCCGCTCGACAAGCGCGGCGAGAAGGGGCGCGAGCTGCCGTCGAAGCCGTCCGAGCCGATCGTCCTCGCCTCGGGCAACCTGGGTCTGGTCTCCTTCCCCGACGTGCCGCACCGGCTGACCCGCGAGGAGATCGACCGGCGGCACCCGGCGCTCCTGCGGACCCTCGCCCACCACCCGGGGGTCGGGTTCGTGCTCGTGGCGAGCGAGGAGCACGGCTCGGTGGTGCTGGCCCGCGACGGCGTGGAGGTGCCGGTCGCCGAGCTCACCGACGAGGGGCCGATGGCGGTCTTCGGTCGGGGCGCGGCGGACGCCGTGCGCCGCACGGACGGCTTCCCGCACGTCGCGGACATCATGGTCAACTCGATGTACGACCCCGCCACCGGGACCGTGCACGCCTTCGAGGAGCAGGTCGGCTCCCACGGCGGGCTCGGCGGCGAGCAGTCCCACCCCTTCCTGCTGTCGCCGCCGGAGCTGTCGGCGCCGGTGGAGGCGGGGGAGGAGCTGGTGGGGGCGGAGCGGGTCCACCGGGTGCTGCGGCGGTGGCTGCGGGAGTCGGCGGGGACGGGGCCGCAGGTTCCGCTGGAGATTTCCCCGTCCGAACCCGATGTGGAATCAATTCTTCCGGTTGATGGACAGCCGTCGCCGGACAATACGCACTGATTTGGCCGCCTGTTCGCCTTTACCGGACGATGGTCCGGATTTGCACGACGGAAGGCGCACCACCCCATGAGCACGGCCGGCACGACGACGACGGAGAGCGGACCCGAAGGGTCCGCGGGCGGCTCCGACACCACCCCCACCAGCAGGCACGCCCGCAGCTTCGGCCTCCCCGTCGCGACCGCCCTGGTCGTCGGCAACATCATCGGCGGCGGCATCTTCCTCCTGCCCGCCTCCGTCGCCCCGTACGGCACCATCAGCCTCGTCGCCTTCGGCGTCCTCACCCTCGGCGCCATCGCCCTCGCGCTCGTCTTCGGCCGCCTCGCCCGGCGCCTCCCGATGACCGGCGGACCGTACGTCTACGCCCGCGAGGCCTTCGGCGACTTCGCCGGATTCCTCGCGGCCTGGTCGTACTGGATCACCACCTGGGTCTCCAACGCGGCCCTCGCCGTCGCCGCCGTCGGCTACCTCGACGTCCTCGTCCCGGTCCACGAGTCGAAGGCCGCGACCATCGCCGCCGCGCTCCTGCTCCAGTGGCTCCCCGCCCTCGCCAACCTCGCCGGCACCCGGTACGTCGGCGCCGTCCAGCTCGTCGCGACCGTCCTCAAGTTCGTCCCGCTGCTGCTCGTCGCCGTCGGCGGCCTGTTCTTCTTCGACAGCGCCAACCTCGGGCCCTTCCGGGCGACCGACGGCAGCGCCCTCGGCGCGATCTCGGCCTCCGCCGCGATCCTCCTCTTCAGCTACCTCGGCGTCGAGTCCGCCGCCGTCAGCGCGGGCGAGGTCCGCGACCCGCGCCGCAACGTCGGCCGCGCGACCATCCTCGGCACGCTCGGCGCCGCCGTGATCTACCTCCTCGGCACGCTGTCCGTCTTCGGCACCGTCCCGCACGACCGGCTCGTCGACTCCACCGCCCCCTTCTCCGACGCCGTGAACGTCATGTTCGGCGGCTCCTGGGGCGGCACGGCCATCGCCTGCATGGCCCTCGTCTCCATGGTCGGCGCGCTCAACGGCTGGACGCTGCTCAGCGCCCAGACCCCGTACGCCGCCGCCCGCGACGGCCTCTTCCCGAAGGTCTTCACCCGCAAGCGGCGCGGCGTCCCGACCGTCGGCGTCGCCGTCACCGTCGTCCTCGCCTCGCTGCTGACCGTCTACAACTACACGGCGGGCACGCAGGGCGTCTTCGAGATGCTCGTCCTCGTCACCACCTTCACGGCCACGGTCCCGTACCTCCTCTCGACGGCCGCCCAGATCTACTTCCTCCTCTCCGGCCAGTCCGACCGCGTCCAGGGCACCCGCCTCGCCCGCGACGCCGTCCTGGCCCTCGCCGCCTTCGGCTTCTCCCTCTGGCTGGTCGCGGGCTCCGGCTACGCGGCCGTCTACCAGGGCGTGCTGTTCCTCTTCGCGGGCGTGCTCGTCTACGCGTGGATGTCGGCCCGCAAGCAGCGCGCGGCCTGACGGCCGACGCGGTGAATCCGGGGCCGGGAGTGTAGGCCGCACGGGCGGATCCGGGCCTCCACGCGGCCAACCGGTATCCCGGCGGGGCAGTACGGATCTCCATGAGGCCCGTGCCCGTCACGACCACGGAACCCGCCGTCCCGGCGGGCACCGGGCCGCGCCGCGCCCCGGCCCGCAGGCCGTGGCTCGTCCTCCTCCTGGTCCTGTCCGCCGTGCTCGGCACGAGCACACCGCTCGCCCTGGCGGCGGCACGAGCGCCGGCCGCGGCCCCTGCCGTTCCCGCGGCCCCTCCCGTCCCCGTGGCCCCCGCCGTCCCCGTGGCCCCCGCGGCCCCCGCCGCGCCCGGCATCCCCGCGCCCGCCCCCGCGCCCGCCACCGACCCCACCACCGAAGCCCTCGACCCGGCCGTCCCCGAGGCCGGGCTTCCCGGGCGGGGCAGGCGGCACCGGACGCGCGTCCTGCCGGACCCGCGGCACCGGTCCCGTACCGCGTGGCGGCCGGGCCGCGGCACCGTGCCCGCTCACGCCGCCGGGCCCGCCCGGCACGGTGACGTGCCCCGGCGCGAGGTGATGCGCTGCTGAGAGGGCCCGACCCTCCGGCAGCAGTACCCCCCACATCACCCTTCGCACCGCGAGGAGCTCCGCCATGCCCGTCGACCCCTACGCCGTCCTCCAGGCCCTGCTGCGCGCCGAGGCCGCCCGCGCCCGGCGCGTCAACGACGCTGAGAGGGAACCGCAGAAGGCCGCCGCCCCGGCCGAGCCGCCCGTCCACCGGGAGGACCCCGTCCGCTGAGAAAGGGGCGAAGCCGGGTCGGGTCGGGACCGAATCCCGATTGCGACGGGCGTACGGACGGACGAGGCTGAACGGATGACCTCGACCGACCGGAACACCCGCCCCGATCGGTCCGCCGAACCCGCGACCGGTCCGGGCGCCCCCGAGACGCCCGCGACCGGTCCCGGCGGCTCGCAGGCACCCCCGGGTGCCCCCGGACCGCCGCCGCCCGCCGCCCGTCTCCTCGCCTTCGCCCGGCGCCCCTACTGGGACCGCCCCGACCCCTCGTACCGCGTCCGCCGCTGGCCCGACCTCACCGCCCTCCTGCTGGCCACGGTCTTCTTCTGGTCGAGCCTCACGCCCTCCCTCGTGCCCCGGCCGTGGCTGCTCCAGGGGATCGTCGGCGGCATCACCGCCGTCATCGGGTACGCCCTCGGCTCCACCCTCGCCTGGCTCTTCCGCGCCCTCGTCCCGCGCCGCCGCCTCCCGGGCGAGCGCGTCCGGACCCGCTGCTGGCAGGCGTACTGGCTGCTCAGCCCGGTCATCGCGGTCTGGCTGATCTCCGAGAGCGCCCGGATGCAGCGTCAGCTGCGGGTCCTCCAGGGGCTCCCGCCCACGCTCACCTGGCACACGCCGATGATCGCGCTGATCGCCCTCGGCCTGCTCCTGGTCGCGCTCCTCGTCGCCCGCACGGTACGGCTCGGCGCCCTCGCCCTGATACGGCTGCTCGGCCGGCTCCTGCCCCGCCGCGTCGCCTTCGCCGTCGGCGGCGCCCTCTCCGCCCTCGCCGTCCTCGTCGGCGTGCGGGACGTCGTCTTCGACCGGGGCGTCGTCGACGTCGCCGACCGCATCGCGGAGGCCACCAACCGGGGCACCAAGGACGGCATCGAAGCGCCGGCCTCCCGCCACGTCTCCGGCGGCCCCGGCTCCCTCGTCCCGTGGAGCGACCTCGGCTACCAGGGCCGCAACTTCACCGGCTCGACCCCCACCACCACCGCCCTCACGGCCTGGACGGGCCGCCCGGCCCGCGAACCCGTGCGCGTGTACGTGCCCTCCGCGCTGCCCGCCGCCTTCGCCGACGACAGCCCCTTCGACGCGCAGGCCCGCCTCGCCGTCCGGGAGCTCGAACGCACCGGCGCCTTCGACCGCGCGGTGCTCGCCGTCGCCGGCACCACCGGCACCGGCTGGATCGACCCGAACGTCGCCGAGTCCCTGGAGTACATGTACGGCGGCGACTCGGCGATCGTCGCCGTCCAGTACTCGTACCTGCCGAGCTGGGTCTCCTTCCTCGTCGACAAGGAGAAGGCCGGACAGGCCACCCGCGCCCTGCTCGACGCGGTCCGGGCGAAGCTCGACACGCTCCCCGCCGAGCGGCGGCCGAAGTTCGTCGTCACCGGCGAGAGCCTCGGCGCGTACGCCGTCGAGGCGAGCTTCGGCAGCGCCGACGCGCTCCTCGCCGGGACCGACGGCGCCCTGATCATGGGCCCGCCGCACTTCTCCCCGATCTCCGGAGAGATCCGCCGCGACCGGGACCCGGCCAGCCCCGTCTGGCGCCCGGAGTACGAGGGCGGCGCCCGCGTCCGCTTCGCCCAGTTCCCGCGAACCGACCTCGTCCGCCCCGCCGGCACCTGGGGGCACCCGCGCGCGGTCTACCTCCAGAACGCCTCCGACCCCGTCGTCTGGTGGTCACCCGACCTGCTCCTCGACCGCCCCGAGTGGCTCGACGAGCCGCTCGGCCCCGACGTGACCCCGGAGATCAGCTGGTTCCCGTTCGTCGCCTTCTGGCAGACCTCGATCGACATGGCCGTCTCGTACGGCGTCGACGCGCCGCACGGACACCGGTACGGCGCGGGCGCCGTCGACGGCTGGGCGGCCGTCCTGCCGCCGGACGGCTGGACGACGGCGGACACGGACCGGCTACGGGCCTTCATCCGCCACCGGAAGGCCGCCTACTGAGCCACGGCCCGAAGCCCGCCCACCTGCCGAGCCAGTGCCCGAAGCCCGCCCACCGGCTAGGCCACCGCCACGGCGGCGGTCTCCCCGCGCCGGCCGTGCAGCGTGACGAGCACCGCCGTCGTCGTCGCGAGGACCGCCAGCGCCGGAAGCGCCGGTACGAGCCCCACGAGCGGCCCGGCCGCGAGGCAGCACGCCCCGCCCGCGGCGAGGGCGACCGGCCGCCGCCCCGAGGTGCGCAGCACGATCGCGGCGGCGCCGAGCAGGTACACGCCGACGCCCCCGGTCAGCGACCAGGCCACGACCCCGTGCAGCGGCTCCGCGAGGCCGTGGTGCCCGGTGTCGGCGACCTGCTGGAGGACCTTCTTCATGCCGAGCGCGCACAGCACGACCCCGGCGACTAGCGGCAGGTGCAGGAAGGTGTACGTGTCCCGGGCGAAGCGGGTGCGCTCGTCGCCGTCGAGGGAGGCGAGACGGTGCTCGGCTGCGTCGCCGAGCTCGCGGAAGTACAGCCGCCACAGTCCGGCCGCGAGCAGCAGTCCGGCGGCCGAGGCGCCGAGGACGGCGAAGGTGATCGGGAAGCCGGAGACGCCGACGCCCATCGCGACGATGGACTCGCCGAGCGCGATGATGACGATGAGACCGTGGCGCTCGGCGAAGTGGCCGGGGGAGTTGACCCGCCAGCCGGAGGACCCGGTGACGTAGATCCCTCCGTAGTCGATCGCCACCGCCCCCAGCCACAGCAGAAGTTGGAGCCGTCCCTCGTGGGCGCAGCCGACGAGCAGCAGGACGAGCGGCGGCAGCACGGAGACCAGCGCGGTACGGCGCAGGGTCGCGCGGAGCGCCGGGTCGCCGGGGCTGGACACCCAGTACGAGGCCAGGTGCAGCACGCGCACCGCGCCGTACGAGAGCACGAACAGCAGCGGGGCCGGAATGCCACCGGGCCGGTCCGAGAAGACCTCGGGGACGGCGAGCGAGACCGTCAGGACGACGGCCATGACGGTGACGAGGACGGCGAACACCCCGCCGGAGTCGACCCGGACGACGTTCCCCAGCCAGGCGAAGCAGCGCCAGCACCACCAGAGCAGCGCGAGCACGACCATGCCCCCCACGACCCCCACCGGTGTGGGGTGCGCCGCCATCAGGGCGGTGACCTGCGTGATCGCGTACACGAAGACGAGATCGAAGAAGAGTTCCGCGGGCGTCACCTTGTGGTCGTCCGCCGTGGCCACCATGCCGGCCCGCTGTCCGGCCCGCTGTCTGTTCCGCGCCATCGCGCTGTCTCCCCCCGTTCGGGGCGACCGATTCCGGCCAGCCCGGCGCGAAGACTAGTACGACGAACACCCGTGTGGCGGCGGTGACGTTGACCTCGGCATTACCTCCGCGGTAATCGCCCTCCCGCCGAGGGCCCGGCATGCTCGTGGACACCGGGACCCGGGCGGCGCACTCCGCTCGGGCTCCGGGTCCGCCACCTGCGAGAACGTCCACGCCACCATCCCCGCGAAGGGTGATCCGCCATGTCCCAGGCCCTGTACCGCGCTTCTTTGAGGACCGCCCGCACCACCCGCCCGGCGACCGCCCTGCGTCGCTTCCTCGCCCTCGACGCCGTCGTCACCGGGGCCAACGGGCTCGCCTACCTCGGCGCCTCCGGCCCCCTCGGGGAGCTCCTCGGCGTCGGCGCGGGGCTGCTGCTCGAACTCGGCGTCTTCCTCACCCTGTTCGCCGCCGGGGTCGGCCTGCTCGCGAGCCGCCCGGAACCCGCGCCGCTCGCCGTGAAGCTCGTCGTCGACGCCAACGTCCTGTGGGCGGTCCTGAGCGTCGTCGCCCCGGTCGCCTGGCTGGAGCCGACCACGGCGGGTCTCCTGTGGATCCCGGTGCAGGCGGCGACCGTGGCGGGTTTCGCCGCCCTCCAGTGGACCGCCCTGCGGGCGACCGGGGCCCGGTAGCCTCCGCTACCCGCCCCCGAGGGCCCGCAGGTACGCGACCGTCTCCGGGTCGGCCGGGAGGAACGTCTCGATGGCCAGCTCGGCGACGGTCACGTCCATCGGCGTGTTGAACGTCGAGATCGACGAGACGAAGGACAGCACGTGCCCGTCGTGCTCGATCCGCAGCGGCAGCGCGAAGTACGGGTACGGCTCCGAGCCCGACGGGTCCCGCCGGTCCTCCGGGCCGGCCTCCGCCGGCAGCGGATACGCCGCCACCTCCTCGTACAGCTCCCGCAGCGACTCCGAACGCGCCAGGGCGATCTGACGGTCCATCTGCGCGAGCAGGTGCCCGCGCCACTCCCGCAGGTTCCGGATGCGGGGCGCGAGACCCTCCGGGTGCAGGGTGATCCGCATGGCGTTCATCGGCGGCGTGAGCAGGTGCTCGGGGAGGCCGTCGAGCAGCAGCCCGATGCCCCGGTTGGCGGCGATCACCGTGTAGCTGCCGTCCACGACGAGCGCCGGATACGGCTCGTAGCCGTCGAGGAGTTGCTGGATGCCCCAGCGGAGCGTCTCCAGGTTCGGGGCGTCGAGCGGCGTCTCGGCGTACCGCGGGGCGTAACCGGCCGCCAGCAGCAGCGCGTTCCGCTCGCGCATCGGGACGTCGAGGTGTTCGGCGAGCTTGAGGACCATCTCCTCGCTCGGCCGGGAGCGACCCGTCTCCACGAAGGAGATGTGCCGGGCCGAGGAGTCCGCGCGCAGCGCGAGCTCCAGCTGACTCAGCCGACGCTGCTCGCGCCAGCCGCGCAGCAGCGTCCCCACGCCCGTGTCGGTCGCGACAGTTGTCATGGCCAGACGGTATCCCAGAGGGACGACCCGGGTACTTCTCCCAGGGGCCTCCTTCCCGGGAGGCTTTCGTCCCTGGAGGCCCGCACCACCGGAGGGAGCACACCGTGCCCACAGAACCGCTGTCGCAGAAGGAGATCGAGGACCGCCTGCGGGAGCTCCCCGGCTGGTCCGTCGAGGACGACCACCTCGCCCGCACCTACCGCCTCGCCGACCACTTCGCGGCGACGGCGCTCGTCGTGCACGTGGCACGGATCCAGCAGGAGCTCGACCACCACGCGGACCTGACGCTGGGTTACGACACGGTCGCGCTCTCCGTGAACACCCACTCCGCCGGAGGGGCCGTCACCGAGAAGGACTTCGAGCTGGCGGAACGGGTGGAAGGCATCGCTCCGGGCCACGGCGTGCGCTGACACCTACCGGGCGGTCGGACCGCCCGGTTAGGGTCGGATCATGCGATCTCGAACGGGCGGCATGTGGTGGGGAACGACGATCGGCGCGCCGGACCCCGGCGCCCTCGCGGGGTTCTGCGCCCAGCTGCTCGACCGGCCCGTCGTCGGCCCCGGGGACCCGGACACGGAGGTCGTGGCCGCCTCGCCGAAGGGCCCGTTCCCCGTGTTCCAGCGGGCGGACGGCCACCGGCCGCCGGTGTGGCCGGCGGTCGCGCCGGGCACCACCGTGGCGGAGTACCAGCCCCGGGAGAACGTCCGGGTGCTGTTCGACCCTGCGGGCCACCCCTTCTGCCTGTGCCGTGACGACGATGAGTGAGGCGGGGGGCGTGAACGGCGGCCGGGGGAACGGCGGCCGGGGCACCCTCCTCGACTACGAGGCAGAGGCGGCCCACTACGACCGCACCCGCGGCGGCGTCCCGCGCGCCGAGGCGGCGGCGCAGGCCGTCCTGCGGCTGGTCCCGGCCTCCGCCCGCACCCTCCTCGACCTGGCCTGCGGCACCGGACTGGTCACCGAACGCATCGTCAGGACGGGCCTGTCCGTCTACGGGGCGGACGCCGCCCACGCGATGCTGCGGACGGCGGCGACCCGGCTGCCGGGCCGCGCCGTGCGCGCCGACGCGCGCCGGCTCCCGTTCCCCGACGCCTCCCTCGACGCGGTCTCGGCGGTCTGGCTGCTCCACCTCGTGCCCTTCGCGCCGGAGATCGTCGCCGAGGCGGCGCGGGTGCTGCGGCCCGGCGGCGTCCTGATCGCGACCGTCGACAAGGACGCGTCCCACGACGTCGGCAGCGACATCGACGCGGTCCTCCGTCCTCTCCGCTCGGCCGCCGCGGCCCCGGACCGCGCGGAGGCCGTCACCCGCCACGCGGCGGCCCACGGCCTGGCCCCCGCCCCCGGCACCCACTTCGTCGGCCACGGCCAGGGCGCGACGCCGCGCGCCACGGTACGGAAGCTGCGCGGCGGCTACTTCGCCTCCTGGTACGACGGCGACCCGGCGGTCACGGACACCCTCGCCGCCGCCCTCACGGCCCTGCCGCACCAGGACCGCCCCCGCGACGACCCCCGCTACCGCCTGGCCCGCTTCGTCAGACGCGGCTGAGGTCCCGGGGCGTTCCAGTGAGATCCAGCCGTCTTCTCTCGATCCTGCTGCTCCTCCAGACCCGGGGCCGGATGACCGCCGCCGAACTCGCCGGCACGCTGGAGGTCTCCGTCCGCACGATCTACCGCGACGTCGAGTCGCTGCACGCCGCCGGAGTGCCGCTGTACGGGGACGCCGGGCACCGCGGCGGCTACCGGCTCCTCTCGGGACACCGCTCCCGTCTCACCGACCTCTTCACGCGCGAGGCCGAGGCACTCGTCCTCGCCGGCATGCCCGGCGCCGCCGAAGGGCTCGGCCTCGGCGCGCACTTCGCGGACGCCCAGCTGAAGCTGCGCGCCGCGCTGCCCGAGCCGCTGCGCGAGCACGTCGACCGGCTGCGGGCCCGCTTCCACATCGACGCGCCCGGCTGGTACGCGAAGGGGGACGAGGTGCCGTTCCTGCCCGAGGTCGCCGAAGCGGTCCGCGCCGGGCGCGTCCTGGAGGTCCGCTACCGCCGCTGGAAGGCCCCGACCGACGTCGACCGGCGCCTCGCCCCGTACGGCCTCGTCCTCAAGGCGGGCCGCTGGTACCTGGTCGCGGGCCCCGGCGACCCCCGCACGTACCGCGTCGACCAGATCCTCGCCCTCACCGCCACCGACGAGGAGGTCGTCCACCCGGAGGACTTCGACCTCGCCGCCCACTGGCGTGCGAGCCAGACCGACTTCCATGCCCGCCTCCACCAGGGCGAGGCGATCGTCCGCCTCACCCCCGAGGGCGCCGCCCGCCTGACGGGCGCGGCGGCCCGCGCCCTGAAGACCACCGGCACCCAGGACGAGGACGGCTGGACCCGCGCGACCCTCCCCGTCGAGTCCCTCGACCACGCCACGTCCACCTTCCTCGCCCTCGGCGCGGAGGCGGAGGTCCTCGCCCCGGAGGAGCTGCGCGCACGGATGGCGGAGACGGTGAGGGCCCTGGCCCTGCGCTACGCGTGAGGAAGTGCGACCGGTTCTTTGCCGGACCGGCAACATTTCTCGCGCTTCGCGCTCATCAGCCGCACCCTGGAGTCATGAGTCAGCATCGCGCGTCCCACCACGGTCACGACAACCAGCACGACGACCGGGCCGGCAGCCAGCCCGGCCACGGCCACCAGCACGGGCACGGCCACGGCCACGGCAACGGTCATCATCACGACGGAGCCGACCTGGACTGGAACCAGCTCGCCCCGCTTCTGGAGCGGCAGGCCGAGATCGCCAGTCCCGCCTACCGCGAGGCCGCCGCCTGGCTCGGGACGCTCGCGCCCGTGTACGGCGTGCGACGGGTCCTCGACATCGGCAGCGGGCCCGGCGTCGTCACCAGCCTGCTCGCGGAGGCGTTCCCCGCCGCCGAGACCGTCGCCGTCGACGGCACCCCCGAGCTGCTCGTACGCGTACGGGAGCGGGCCGAGGCGTACGGGCTCGGGGAGCGGGTCTCCACGCTCCACGCCACGCTCCCCGAGTCCATCGCGACCCTGGGCGAGGCCGACCTCATCTGGGCCGGCAA
This sequence comes from Streptomyces sp. NPDC020807, assembly GCF_040641575.1. Classification (NCBI taxonomy): domain Bacteria; kingdom Bacillati; phylum Actinomycetota; class Actinomycetes; order Kitasatosporales; family Streptomycetaceae; genus Streptomyces; species Streptomyces sp. NPDC020807. The sequence continues at coordinate 158,288 of NZ_JBFADU010000008.1, read as the reverse complement.
CGCCGTCCACCACCTCGGCGACCAGGGCGCCGCCCTCGCCGGGTTCGCCGGCCTCCTGCGCCCCGGCGGGGTCGTCGCCCTCTTCGAGGGCGGGCTCTCCACCCGGCACCTGCCCTGGCACATCGGCATCGGCCGCCCCGGCTTCGAGGCCCGTCTCGACGCCGCCCACGCCTACTGGTTCGGCGAGATGCGCGCCGGTCTCCCGGGCTTCGTCGACCAGCCGGACGACTGGCGGGCGCTCCTCGCCGCCGCCGGACTCACCCCGTCCGGCACCCGCACCTTCCTCACCGACATCCCCGCCCCCGTCTCCCCGGTCGTCCGCGAGCTCGCTCTCTCGCACTTCGGGCGGCTCCGCGAGGGCTTCGGCGACCGGATCGACGCGGAGGACGTGAAGACCCTCGACGTCCTCCTCGACCCGGCCGACGAGCGGTCCCTGCACCACCGCACGGACCTCTTCCACCTCACCGCCCGCACGGTCCACACCGCCCGCAAGGGGTAGCCGGGTTCAGGTCACCGGCTCCAGCCTCCACCACTGGGAGGGGGAGTCGGTGTCCTCCCACTGCCGCACGGCCGCGCCCGCCTCCCGCGAGCCGTCGGCGACCTCCAGGCAGAGTCCGCTGACGAAGCTCACCAGGGCCACCGTCCCCGGCGACTGGAGGTCCTGCTCGATGACCCATTCCTGCGCGCCGAAGTTGTTCGGCTTCCACTGCTGGACGAGGGCGCCGTTCTCCGTGGACGCGTTCGTGACGTCGAGCCGCTTGCCGCTGGCCGCGTTGACCAGGTGGTGGAGCCCGCCGCCGTTCGGCACGGGTGTGACGTGCCAGGCTGGCCCGGCGCGCCGGACTCGACGCCCTGCTGGACCTTGGCGCCGCTGCGGCGCGATCCCTCGTACACCTCCATGAGCAGTCCGCTGGCCACGTTCCGCACGCGGTAGAGGCCCGCCTCGACGGGCCTCACACCGTCCCCCCGGGTCCCGTTCACGCGACGTTGAACCCCGCCGGGTCGGGACCGATCCGCCGGTCCTCGTTCAGCGCGGCGAACGCCGCCATGTCCTCGGCGTCGAGCTCGAAGTCGAAGACGTCGATGTTCTCGCGGATGCGCGAGGGCGTCACCGACTTGGGGATGACGACGTTCCCGGTCTGGAGGTGCCAGCGCAGCACCACCTGGGCCGGCGAACGCCCGTGCTTCCCCGCGATCGCCACGATCGCCGGAACCTCCAGGAGGCCCTTGCCCTGGCCGAGCGGCGACCACGCCTCGGTCGCGATGCCGTGCCGCGCGTGCAGCTCGCGCGAGGCGGCCTGCTGGAGGTGCGGGTGCAGCTCGATCTGGTTGACGGCCGGCACGACCGAGGTCTCGCCGAGCAGCCGCTCCAGGTGCTCGGGCAGGAAGTTCGAGACGCCGACGGCACGCGCCCGCCCGTCGGCGTTGATCTTCTCCAGGGCGCGGTACGTGTCGACGTACGCGTCCTTGGCCGGCACCGGCCAGTGGATCAGGTACAGGTCGACGTAGTCGAGGCCCAGCTTGTCGAGCGAGGCGTCGAAGGCGCGCAGGGTGGAGTCGTACCCCTGCTCGCTGTTCCACAGCTTCGTGGTGACGAAGAGTTCCTCGCGCGGGACCCCGGAGGCGGCCACGGCCTGGCCGGTGCCCCGCTCGTTCTCGTAGATCGCGGCGGTGTCGATCGAGCGGTAGCCCGCCTCGATCGCCGTGCCCACGGCCGCCGCCGCCTCGGCGTCCGGCACCTGCCACACGCCGAAGCCGAGCTGCGGCATCTGCACGCCGTTGTTGAGGGCGAGGGAAGGGACCTTGTTGTCCGTGCTCACGAGCGGCCTTTCCTGATGTCGTCGCGGTGCCCCGGGCAGCGGGGCACCCGTCCGACCAACGATCTCAGCCCCCCGCCTGTTCCGCCGCCCGGGACGCGCTCCCCGCCGTGCCGGACGCCGCCGCCCCGGACCCCGGCGCCCCGGACCCCTTCGTCCCGGACCCCGTCGTCCCGGACCCCGTCGTCCCGAGGTACGCGTCCCGGACCGCCGGGTCCGCCCGTACCTCCGCGGCCGTCCCCTCCGCCAGGACCCGCCCCCGGTCGAGCACCACCACGCGCGTGCACAGCTCCATCACGAAGGCCACGTCGTGCTCCACGAGCAGCACCGCGCAGCCCTCCTCGTCGGCCATGTGACGGACGACTGCGGCGAGGACCCGGCGCTCCTCGGCGGTCGTCCCCGACGCGGGCTCGTCGAGGAGCAGCACCCGGGGCGGATCGGCCAGGGCCCGGGCCAGCTCGACCATGCGCGCCTGCCCGACCGGCAGCGCGCCCGCGTACGACTCCGCCAGCGCGTCGAGCCCGCACTCCCGGAGCACGGCCGCGGCCCGTTCCCGGCGCGCGCCGGGCCGCAGCCCGGCCCGCCAGTCCTGGGCCACCACCAGGTTGTCGGCCACCGTGAGCTGCCCGAAGAGCTGCTGGCGCTGGAACGTCCGGCGGACGCCGTGGCGGGCCCGCCACACGGGGGAGCGGCGGGTCACGTCCTCGCCGACGAGCACGACGCTCCCGCCGTCGGGCCGCCGGATCCCGGACAGGACGTCGAACAGCGTGGTCTTGCCCGCGCCGTTCGGCCCGATCAGACCGCAGACCTCCCCGGCGCGCACGGAGACGCTCACGTCCCGCAGGGCGTGGACGCCGCCGAACCGGACGTCGACCCCGGAGGCGTACAGCATCGCGTGCTCCGCCGTGATCGCGCTCATCCTCGTACTCCCGTCCCCAGATAGGCCTCCGTGAGCCGTTCCGCGTCCACCTCGGACGGCGTCCCCGACCAGGCGATCCCGCCCTGCGCGAGGTACGCGACGGTGTCGGCGATGCCGAGCGCCTCGGCGGCCTTCTCCTCGACGAGCAGCAGCGCCGTACCGCTCGCCCTCAACTCGGTGAGCAGCCCGTAGACCTCGTCCACGACCCGGGGCGCGAGACCGAGGGAGGGCTCGTCGGCGACGAGGAGCGCGGGCGGGCGCTGGAGCAGCGGGGCGAGCGCGAGCAGCTGCTGCTCGCCGCCGGAGAGCGAGCCCGCGGCGACGGAGCGCCGGGCGGCGAGCGCGGGGAACCGCGCGTACACGGCGTCCCGGTCCTCGGCCGCGGGCAGCTGGAGGGCGAGGTTCTCCTCGATGGAGAGCCCGGCGAAGATCCCCCGCCCCTCGGGCGCGAGCCGCACCCCGCGCCGGGAGCGGAGGACGGTGTCGTCCCGGGTGGCGTCCCGGCCGAGGACGCGGACGTCCCCGGCGGTCGGCCGGAGCAGCCCCGCCGCCACTCGGCAGAGGGTCGACTTCCCGGCCCCGTTGGGGCCGAGGAGGACGAGCGTCTCGCCGCCCCTGACCTCCAGGTCGACCCCGTGCAGGACGGGCGCGCCGCCGTAACCGGCCCGCACGCCCCGCAGGGAGAGCGCGGGCGCGGGCCTCCCGTTCGCGGGCGTCGGCGCAGGCCTCTGCCCGGGTACGGACGCGGGTACGGGCTCCACCGCCTCCTCCCCGGCCCGAGCCGCTGCCCCGGCGCGAGCCGCGGCCTCCGCCCCGGCCCGAGCCGCCGTCGCCTCCGCCTCCGCCCTCGCCCGGGCCGCGGCCCTCCGCGCCGGCCACGCCGCGCAGTACCCGTCCGGGTCGTTGGCGAGCGCGAGCCCCGCCAGGCCGAAGAGGATCACCGGCAGGTGCGCCGACTCGGTCACGTACGTCGTCATCAGGTGCGGGACCACCGCGAAGGCGAGCCCCGCCACCACCGCGAACTGCGGTCGCCGCACGCCCGCCGCGACCACGACCGCCAGCCACACCAGGCCCGTCATCGCGGTGAAGTCCGTCGCCGTGACGCGGGTGTTGTACGAGGCGTAGAGCACGCCCCCGAAACCGGCGAGGCCCGCCGACACCGTGAAGACGAGGAGCTTCGTGCCGACGACCGGGACGCCCGAGGCGGCCGCCGCCTCCGGCGCCGAGCGGACCGCGAGCACGGCCCGGCCCCAGCGGGAGCCGCGCAGCCGGGTCAGGAGCGCGATGACCGCCGCGGAGAGCAGGACGAGGGCGACGCCCATCGCCCGGTCGTCGCCGAGGTCGACCGGGCCGAGGACCGGGCGGGGGATCTCCCAGCCGATGTCACCGTTCCGCAGCCAGTTCACCTGGAAGAGGACCTGGTCCGCGAGGAACGCGAGGGCGAGCGTGGCGAGCGCGAGGGACCGGCCGCCGAGCCGCAGCGCGGGCAGGGCGACGACCGCGCCGAGCAGCGCGGCGGCGGCCGTGCCGACGGCGGCCGCGGCCACGAACGGCCATCCGCGGCTCATGAGCAGCCCCGCGACGAGCGCCGCTCCCGTCACGAACGTGGCCTGGGCGAGGGACACCATCGCGCCGAGGCCCGTGACGACGGTGAACGACATGAAGACGAGCCCGATGGCGAGGCCCTGCGCGAGGATCCCGGACCAGAAGGGTGTGGTGACGGTGTAGAAGGCGGTGGCGAGGAGCGTGCCCGCCACCAGCCACGCGCCCCACCGGCGCCCCCGGGTCCTTCCCGCGAGGTAGTCGACGGGCGGCGGGTCGGCGGCCGCCGTGCCGGCCGCGCGCCGCCGCTGGGCGAGGAGGACGAGCCCGCCGAAGAGGATGAGGAAGGGCACGGCGGTGCGGAACCCGGTGATGTCCTCGGCGAAGGAGGCGTAACCGGCCACGAGGTTCTGGAGCACCCCGAGCCCGAGTCCGCCCGCGAAGGCGAGCGGCACGGAGAGGAAGCGTCCGAGGACGGCCGCCGTCGCGGAGACGAAGAGGAACAGGGTGAAGTCGTGGGCGGAGAGGCCGAGGAGCGGGGTCGCGAGGACCCCGGCGAGGCCCGCGAGTCCCGAGGACAGCATCCAGGCGACGGAGGACAGCCGGTCGGCGCTGATGCCCCGGAGCTCGGTCAGCGAGCGGTTGTCGACGGCGGCCCGGAGCCGGAGTCCGAGCCGGGTGTGCCGCATGAGCACCCACAGCCCGGCCGCGACGACGGCGGTCGCGATCCACGTGATCAGCTGGTCGGAGTCGATGCCGACGCCGTCGAGGGGCTGCCAGGAGACGGCCGGGCTGGGGCCGACGCCGGGCAGGCCGAACTGGTTCTCGGCGGGGACGACCGGCGCCCCGGCCCGTTCCAGGAGCTCGACGGCCCACAGTCCGGCGGCCGGGAGGGCGACGAGCAGGCCGATCGTCGCCACGATCTGGGCCGTCTCGCCGACCTTGGCGAGTTTGCGGAACATGAGCCGGTCGAGGCCCCAGCCGAGGCCGGGCGCGACGACGAGGACGAGCAGCAGGGCCGTCGGCACGGCGGGCCAGCCGAAGCCGGTGTGGAGTTCGTGGAAGGCGAGCGCGCAGAGGTAGGCGGTGGCGCCGTGCGCGAAGTTGAAGAGCCCGGAGGCCGAGTAGGAGAGGACGAGCCCGGTCGCGAGCAGCGCGTACAGCGCGCCCGAGACCAGGCCGCTCAGGACGAATCCCAGCAGGTCACCCACGGTGCGGTGCCCCTAGCCGAAGGGGATCGCGGGGTAGCACCTGAACGGCACCGCCACCTCGTAGCGGCCGTTCTTCAGGCGGACGAGCGCGCCGCAGCCGAAGCTCTCCTTCTGCCCCTTGGGCTCGGCCCGGTCGCCGACGAGGGTGCCGGTGTCGGAGAAGCCGTTGGCGGCCTTCTGGAAGGACTCGGGTGTGAGCTCCTTGCCGGCCTTCGCGGCGATGGAGAGGAAGAGGTCGGCCGACATGTAGCCGGTCATCATGTGCATGTTGAGCGGGACGTCCTTGCCCGCCGCCTTCCTGATGTCCGCCTTGAACTGCGCCATCGCGGGGCTCTCCTGCTCGAACGGCTGGAACTGGAGCAGGACGTGCACGCCGTCGAGCGCCTGCCGGGTCGCGTCCTTGGCGAGGAGGCCGGGGTCGTAGTCGGTGGGGTCGGTCAGGACGCCCTTGTAGCCGGCGCGCTTGAGCGCCGTGAAGAGGCCGATGTTGTACGGGGTCTGCATCACGGACACGACGACGTCGGGGGCGCCGCCGCCGGGGCCCGAGCGGAGGATCTCCTTGGTGTACGCCGACCAGTCGCTCGGCATCGAGGTCGCGGGGACCGAGGCCTTGGCGTAGGCGAGCTGGAAGCCGGCCGCCTTGAAGCCCTGGGTGAAGGTGCGGATGCCGAACTTCCCGGCGTCGCTGTCGCCCGCGATCAGGGCGACCGACCTGCCCTTCGCACCGCCGAGGACGGTGGCGAGGCCCTCGGGCCAGGTCTGGTTGAGGGTGCCGCCGGGCATCGGGACCAGGCAGCCGTTGAAGCCGTAGAGGTAGGGCGAGCCGCAGAAGGAGGGGAGCGTGCCCCAGCCGACGGTGGGCGTCTTCTGGCCGTTCAGGAAGTCGGCTCCGGCGAAGGTGACCGAGCTCATGGGGGAGACGGCGAAGACCTTGTCCCGCTGGACGAGCTTGCGGGCCGCGGCCATGTTCCTCGCGGGGTCCTGGCCGTCGTCCTCGGCGCCGAGGTAGTCGATCTTCCGGCCGTTGATCCCGCCCTCGGCGTTGGCCCGGTCGTAACGCGCCTTGGCACCGAGGTCGGTGTCCTTCTTGGAGTAGCCGCTCGCCGTGGTCATGGAGACGATGCCGCCGACCTTGACGGTGTCGGCGGTGACCCCACGGACGGCGCCACCGGCGGATCCGGTCCCGGAGGCGCCGGGCCTCTCGGAAGTTCCGCCGGTGGAGGCGGAGTTGCACGCTGTGGCGAGGAGCAGGGCCGCCGCTGCGGCGGCGAGGGTGCGGATCGGTCGTGACACGGTCGGTCGTCCCTCCGTCGGGTGATCCGCATTCTGTGACCGAGCTGATGAACCGTCAATAACTGACACAATGTCATTTGATGGCCCGTCAGAAACGTGCGGATCCCCGGCCGGACGAGCCGGTGTCTCGTGTCACTGGTACAGCGCCTCGACCTCCGCCGCGTACGCCCGCTCGATCGCCTTCCGCTTCATCTTCAGCGACGGCGTGAGCAGCCCGTGCTCCTCGCTGAAGGGGTGCGCCAGGATCCGGAAGGTCCGGATGGACTCGGCCTGCGAGACCAGCGTGTTCGCCGCCACGACCCCCCGCCGTATCTCCGTCTCCAGGTCCGGGTCGCGGACCAGCTCCGACGGCGAGAGCGGCGGCCGCCCCTGCATCGCGAGCCAGTGCTCCACCGCCTCCTGGTCGATCGTCACGAGCGCGGCGACGTAGGGCCGGTCGTTGCCGACCACGATGCACTGGGCGATCAGCGGATGCGACCGCACCCGCTCCTCCAGGCGCGCCGGGGCGACGCTCTTGCCGCCCGACGTCACCAGGATCTCCTTCTTCCGCCCGGTCAGCGTCAGATAGCCGTCCGCGTCGAGCGAGCCGAGGTCGCCGGTGGCCAGCCAGCCGTCGTTCAGGACGGCGGCGGTCGCCTCGGGATCGCCCAGGTAGCCCGAGAACACCTGCCCGCCGTGCAGCCACACCTCGCCGTCCTCCGCGATGTGCACGGTCGTACCCGGCACCGGCTGCCCGACCGTCCCGTACTTCGTCCGCTCCGGCGGGTTCGCCGTGGCCGCCGCCGAGGACTCCGTCAGGCCGTACCCCTCGAAGACCGTGATCCCGGCCCCCGCGAAGAACAGCCCCAGCCGGCGCGCCATCGCCGAACCGCCCGACATCGCGTGCCGCATCCGCCCGCCCAGGGCCGCGCGCAGCTTCCCGTACACGGTCTTCTCGAAGAACTGGTGCTGCACCCGCAGCGCGGCCGACGGCCCGGGACCCACCCCGAAGGCCTTCTGCTCCAGCGCCTCCGCGTAGGCGACCGCCACCTCCACGGCCTTGTCGAAGGCCGCCGCCCGCCCCGCCGCCTCGGCCCTGCGCCGTGCCGCGTGGAAGACCTTCTCGAAGACGTACGGGACGGCCAGGACGAAACTCGGCCGGAAGGACGCCAGGTCGGGCAGCAGCTCGGCCGCCGCCATCACCGGCTGGTGCCCCAGCTTCACCCCGCCGCGCACCGCCGCCACCTCGACCATCCGCCCGAAGACGTGCGCGAGCGGCAGGAAGAGCAGTGTCGACGCCTGGTCGCCGGGACGGGACCGGAAGACCGGCTCCCAGCGGCCGATCAGCGTGTCCGCCTCGAACATGAGGTTGGCGTGGGTGATCACACAGCCCTTCGGGCGGCCGGTCGTGCCCGAGGTGTAGATCACGGTCGCGACGGACTCCGGCGTCACCGCCCGCCGGTGCCGCTGCACGACCTCCTCGTCGATGCCGCCCCCGGCCTCCGTCAGCTCGGCCACCGCGCCCGCCCCCGCGTCCAGCTGCCAGAGGCGCTGGAGCCGGGGGAGCCGGTCGATCACCGAGCCGATCGTCATCGCGTGGTCCTCGTGCTCCACCACGCACGCGGTGACCTCGGCGTCGTACAGCATCCAGAAGACCTGCTCGGCGGAGGAGGTCGGGTAGACGGGGACGGGCTGCGCGCCCAGCGTCCACAGCGCGTAGTCGAAGAGCGTCCACTCGTAGCGGGTACGGGACATGATCGCGACCCGGTCCCCGAAGCGCACGCCCTGCGCGACGAGCCCCTTCGCGAGCCCCAGGACCTCGTCCCTGAACACCGCCGCCGTCACGTCCCGCCACGTGCCGTCCGGCCCCTTGCGGCCGAACGCGACCCGCTCGGGATCCGCGAGGGCGTGCTCGAACACGGCGTCCGCCAGACCGCCGACCTGAGGCGCCGCCGCGACCGGCGGCACGCTGAACTCGCGCACTGCCTGCTCCTCCCTCGGGCCTGCCCGCTCGATGGCTGAAAAGGGACCGCTGACGCGCTCCGTACGGCGCGGGTGACGGTACCCCACGGACCTGCCCGGCGGGAGGGCCTTCACCAAGCCGGGACCTTTGGCGTTCGCACAGGTCAGCCCTGGTGAGCAGGGCAAGTCGCCGCCGAGGCGGCCCCGTTGTCGAACGCCCGGCGGGTCCGCCGGGCACGAATCTCCACGGAATCTGTACCGCCTGCCCACGGGCGGACGGGACGGCGCCGGGATGGCCGGTCCTCATGGGGTACGGGGAGGGGGCGCGGCCCGGCCCTCAGCGCGGCCGGTGCAGCCGGTCGCCGCCCACGAGGATCGCCTCCGCGAGCGCGTCCGCCGCCGCCTGCGCCGCCCCGCCGCGACGGCCCCGGAGCAGGACGAAGTCGACCCCGCCGAGATCCGGCAGCCCGGCCCGCGCGGGCACCGGGACGAGACCCGGCGGCACCAGGCCCCGGGTGTGCGCCATCACCCCGAGGCCCGCCCGCGCCGCCGCCACGTTCGCGCTCAGGCTGGAACTCGTACACGCGATCCGCCACGACCTGCCCTCCGCCTGGAGCGCCTCCAGGGCACGCGCGCGCGTGATGCCGGGTGGCGGGAACAGGATCAGCGGCACCGGCCGGTCCGGATCGACGCGCAGCCCCGGCGCCCCGATCCACACGAGCGAGTCCTGCCAGACGAGCCGGCCCCCGCCGTCCTCGCCGCGCCGCTTCGCCAGGATCAGATCGAGCCGCCCGGCCGCAAGCCGCGCCTGGAGCGTCCCGGACAGCTCGACCGTCAGCTCCAGGTCGACCTCCGGGTGCTCGCGCCGGAAGGACTCCAGGATCTCCGGCAGCCGGGTCGTCACGAAGTCCTCCGACGCTCCGAACCGCAGCCGTCCGCGCAGCCGCGTCCCGCCGAAGTGGGCCGCCGCCCGCTCGTGGGCCTGGAGGATCGCCCGCGCGAAGCCGAGCATCGCCTCGCCGTCCTCGGTCAGCTCGACGCTGTGCGTGTCCCGCGAGAAGAGCGGCCGCCCGGTCGCCTCCTCCAGGCGCCGCACGTGCTGGCTGACCGTCGACTGGCGCACTCCGAGCCGCCGCGCGGCCTGCGTGAAGCTCAGCGTCTGGGCCACGGCGAGAAAGGTGCGCAGCTGCGCGGGTTCGTACACGAGGCCGACCCTAAGGGGTCCGCCGGGACGCCACCCGTCATCACGGATCGCGATGACAGTCAGAGTGCTGTACGGGATTCCCGATCACCGCCCGGCGGACCAGGATGGGAGGGCACCCGTACACGACAGAGCTGAAGCCCATGACCCTCCCCGCACCCCGCCGCACCGCCGCCCGCCTCCTGGCGCGGCTCCCCGTCGACGCGTACGTCCTCGCCCTCCTGGGCACGGTCGGCCTCGCCGTGCTCCTCCCCGCCTCCGGCGCCGCCGCGACGGTCGCGGAGGGCGCGTCGAGCGCGGCGGTGGCGCTCCTCTTCTTCCTCTACGGGGCCCGGCTCTCCACCCGCGAGGCGCTCGACGGCCTCCGCCACTGGCGACTCCACCTCACGGTCCTCGCCTGCACCTTCCTCCTCTTCCCCCTCCTCGGGCTCGCCGCGCGGGGCCTCGTACCGGCGGTCCTCACCCCGCAGCTCTACAGCGGACTCCTCTTCCTCTGCCTGGTGCCGTCCACCATCCAGTCCTCGATCGCCTTCACCTCGATCGCGCGCGGAAACGTTCCGGCGGCTATCTGCGCGGGCTCCTTCTCCTCCCTCGCCGGCATCGTCCTCACACCGCTGCTCGCGGCGCTCCTCCTCGGCAACGCGGCGGGCGGCCTCTCCGCCGACTCCCTGCTCAAGATCGTGCTCCAGCTGCTCGTGCCGTTCGTCGCCGGCCAGCTCCTGCGCCGCTGGGTCGGAGGGTTCCTCGTGCGCCACAAGAAGGTCCTCGGCCACGTCGACCGGGGCTCGATCCTCCTCGTCGTGTACACCGCCTTCAGCCAGGGCATGGTGGCAGGCATCTGGCACCTCGTGACCCCGGCCCGCCTCGGCCTGCTCCTCGCCGTGGAGGCGGTGCTGCTCGCGGTGATGCTGGCGTTGACCTGGTACGGCTCGAAGCGGCTCGGCTTCGACCGGGCCGACCGCGTCGCCATCCAGTTCGCGGGCTCGAAGAAGAGCCTGGCGGCGGGGCTGCCGATGGCCAGCGTCCTCTTCGGCGCGCACGCCTCGCTCGCCGTGCTCCCGCTGATGCTGTTCCACCAGATGCAGCTGATGGTCTGCGCGGTGATCGCGAAGCGCAGGTCGCGCGACGCGGACGGTGCGGAGGCCCCCGCGCCCGTACCCGCCCCCACCCCTTAGGCGGATCCCACCCCTCAGGCGCCCCTCAGGCGGATCCCGCCCCTCAGGCGGATCCCACCCCGTAGGCCGGATCCCGCCCCTCAGGCGGATCCCACCCCGTAGGCCGGATCCCGCCCCCACCCGCCCCGCGAAGATCATCGGGACCGCTACGGTGCTCCCATGCCCTCACTCGATCCCGGCCGCACCGCGCTCGTCCTCGTCGACCTGATGGAACGCATCGTCGCGCTGCCCCTCGCCCCCCGCCCCGGCACCGACGTCCTCGCCGCCTCCGCCCGCCTCGCCGACACCTTCCGCGCCGCCGGGGCGCCCGTCGTCCACATCCGGGTCGAGCGGCCGAACGTCGCCGTCCAGCCGCCCGGCAGCGGGCTCGTCCCCGACCTCGTCGACGAGCGGGACGCGGTCGTCGTCAAGCGCACGATCGGCGGCTTCCAGGACACCGGACTCCACGAACTGCTCTCCGCCCGCGGCGCCACGACCCTCGTCATCGGCGGCATCGCCACCAACCTCGGCGTCGAGTCCACCGCCCGCGCGGCCGCCGACCTCGGCTACGACCTCGTCTTCGCCGAGGACGCCATGAGCGCCCTCACCGCCGACGAGCACCGGGCCTCCGTCGACCTCGACTTCCCCCGCCTCGGCACGGTCGCCGCCGCCTCCGCCATCACCCTGGACGGCCCCGAGTGACCCGCGTCCCGATACGGTACGGGGCCCGCCCCTGCTCCCTGGTCGTCTGCCGGGGCTGCTGCTGCGGCGACCCCCGCAAGAACCCCGGCACCGACCACGCCGGCCAGCTCGCCCGCCTCCGCGCCGCCGCCGCGGCCTCCGGAGGCCGCCTCGCGGTCCGCACGAGCGACTGCCTCGGCCCCTGCGCCCAGGCCAACATCGTCGTCGTCCAGCCCTCCACCGAGGGCCGGCGGCGCGGCGGGCGGGCGGCGTGGATCGGCTTCACCGCGGACGACGACTGCCTCGACGACATCCTCGCGTGGACGGAGGCGGGCGGCCCCGGCATCGCCGAACCCCCGGCGACCCTCACCCTCCAGATGATCGACCCCCCGAAGAACTGACCCACGGACCGCCCGGAGGCCTACGCGTCGCCGGAGGCCTCCACGTCGATCCGGTGCTCGCCCGCGTACACGTTCATGTCGGCCCCGCGCAGGAAGCCGACCAGCGTCAGCCCCGTCTCCGCGGCCAGGTCGACGGCGAGCGAGGAGGGCGCGGAGACGGCCGCGAGCACCGGGATCCCGGCCATCACGGCCTTCTGCGCCAGCTCGAACGAGGCCCGCCCCGAGACGAGCAGCACCGCGCGCTCCAGCGGCAGCCGCCCCTCCGTCAGCGCCCGCCCGACGAGCTTGTCCACCGCGTTGTGCCGGCCCACGTCCTCCCGTACGTCGAGGAGCTCGCCGTCCTCCGAGAAGAGCGCCGCCGCGTGCAGCCCGCCGGTCGAGTCGAAGACCTTCTGCGCGGCCCGCAGCCGCCCGGGCAGCTCGGACAGGAGCGCGGGCGTGAGGCGTACGGGGGGAGCGTCGGCGATCGGGAAACGGGCCGTGGTGCGCACCGCGTCCAGACTGGCCTTGCCGCAGAGCCCGCACGAGGAGGTCGTGTAGACGTTCCGCTCCAGGGAGATGTCGGGCACGCTCACACCGGGCGCGAGCTGCACGTCGACCACGTTGTACGTGTTCCGGCCGTCGTCCGTGGCCCCTGCGCAGTACACGATGTTCCGCACGTCGGAGGCGGCGGCGAGGACGCCCTCGCTGACCAGGAAGCCGACGGCGAGCGCGAAGTCGTCGCCGGGAGTGCGCATGGTGACGGCGATCGGCCGGCCGTTCAGCCGGATCTCCATCGGCTCCTCGGCGACGAGGGTGTCGGGCCGGGAACCCACCGCGGCACCGCGGATCCGTATGACTCGCCGCCGTTCGGTGACCCGTCCCATCGTGATCGCACCCCTTCCTCTCACGTGCCGCGTACCTCCTGCGTACCGCGGACCGCGTCTCGTGTGGCGGCGTGCGCCCGCGAAACCGCGACGGAGCCGACCCTGGCACCGCCATTCTCCGTCACGACCCGCGGCCCGCTCCCACCCCGTCCTCACCTGCGGCCTTGTCACGGTCGGCCAAGCGATACGGGGGAATGTTGGCGGTTTACGTCAGGGGTTACCCATCAGTCGCTGGCAAGACTGGGGGGTCCTGCCGGATGTACGAACCACCGAGGGGGTCCCGGTATGACGGGCACTCGCATCGCCGCGCTCGGGCACTACCAGCCCGCCAAGGTGCTCACCAACCACGACCTCGCGAAGCTGGTCGACACCGACGACGCGTGGATCACCAGCCGGGTCGGCATCCAGACCCGGCACGTCGCGGGCCCCGACGAGCCCGTCGACGAGCTCGCCGCGCACGCCGCCGGCAAGGCGCTGGCCGCCGCCGGACTCACCCCGGACGACATCGACCTCGTCCTCGTCGCCACCTCCACCGCGATCGACCGCTCGCCGAACACGGCCGCCCGCGTCGCCGCCCGCCTCGGCATGACCTCGTCGCCCGCGACGATGGACCTCAACGTGGTCTGCGCGGGCTTCACGCACGCCCTCGCCACCGCCGACCACGCGGTACGCGCCGGGGGCGCGCGCCGGGCCCTGGTCATCGGCGCCGACAAGATGACCGACGTCTGCGACTGGACCGACCGCACCACGTGCGTGCTCGTCGGCGACGGGGCGGGCGCGGCGATCGTCGAGGCCGTCGACGACGCGGAGGCCGGGGACGTGCCCGGCATCGGCCCGGTCCTGTGGGGCTCGGTCCCGGAGATGGGCAACGCCGTCCGCATCGAGGGCTCCCCGCCGGTCTTCGCCCAGGAGGGCCAGTCCGTCTACCGCTGGGCGACCCAGCAGCTCCCGGCGCTCGCCCGCAAGGCCTGCGAGCGGTCCGGCATCGCCCCCGAGGAGCTCGCGGGCGTCGTCCTGCACCAGGCGAACCTGCGGATCATCGAGCCGCTCGCCGCGAAGATCGGCGCGGTCAACGCGATCGTCGCCCGGGACGTCGTCGACTCCGGAAACACCTCGGCGGCCTCGATCCCGCTGGCCCTGGCCAAGCTCGTGGAGCGCGGCGAACTGCCCTCCGGCTCGCCGGTGCTGCTCTTCGGCTTCGGCGGCAACCTCTCCTACGCGGGCCAGGTCGTCCGCGTTCCGTAGCCCCCGTCCCGGGGGGACCGTAGTCCCCCCTTCCCCGGGGGACCGCCGAACGGGGGTCGCGCACCGCCCGTGCCCCGTTCGGCGGAGCCCGGTGGCGGGTTGCCGGGGGCGGACCTAGCTTCGATCGCGGTGAGGGTCGTCCAGCACAGGGCGCGGAATCGCTCCGCCTCCGCACCCTCGCGTGATCCGGAGGTCCGCCATGCGCGCGATACGTGCCGCTTCCGCCGCCCTGCTCTCGGCCGCGGCCCTGGGTCTCGCCGTCGCGCCCTCGGCCCTCGCGGACGGGAACGAGGGGTACGCCGGGAACGAGGGGAACGTCACCTCCTTCGGCTTCGCGGTCACGCCCGTGACGGTCGTCGCCGGCGGCACCGTCACCCTCACCTCCGACGGCTGCTCGGTGCCGTCCGTGACGGTCTCCTCCGGCGTCTTCGAGTCGGTCACGCTCGTCGAGGGCCGCTCGGGCACCGCGACCGTCGACGTCGACGCCGTGGCGGGCGCCCGCCACGAGATCACCTTCGACTGCAAGGGCGAGCGCGGCACGGCGGTCCTCACCATCGCCGGCCCGCCCGCCAAGCAGGGCGCCCACAAGGGCGTGAAGGCCGGTTACGGCTCCCAGGCGGCCGCCTCCGACGAGGGCCTGGGCGCCACCCAGCTGGTCACCGGAGTCCTCCTCATCGCCGGAGCCCTCGGCGCCGCCGTCGTCCTCACCCGCCGCCGAGCGGCCGGCGGCTCCTGAAACGGCCCCTCCGCCCCGGTGTGACGAGGTCCGGGACGGAGGGGCACCAGGCGGGGAAGACCGGACGAGGACGGGGAGGGCCAGGGGTGGAGGGGACGAGCGACGCGGGCCGGCGCGGCGCGTGGGGCCTGGTGGTCGTGGTCCTCCTCATAGGCATCCACCTGACACGCGGAGGGGCCCAGGACCTGCGGGCCGAGGGCCCACCGCAACCCGCGGCGGTGGCGGCCCCCGGCACCACCCCCACCCCCCGAGCAACCGTCACCAACGCACTCACCCCCACCACCCCCGGCCCCACCGTCGCCTCCCTCCCCACCTCCCCGCCCACCCGCGTCCGCGCGTCCGCCGTCCGCATCGACGCCCCGCTGACGGCGGTCGGCCTGGACCGGGAGGGCTGGATCGAGCCCCCGCCACCGGAGGACGAGGACCTGGCGGGCTGGTTCACCGGCGCGGTCACCCCCGGCGAACAGGGCACGGCGGTCGTCGTCGGCCACGTGGACACCCCGACGGGCCGCGCGGTCTTCTACGAGCTCGGCTCCCTGGCCGTGGGCCACCGCGTGGAGATAGACCGCCGCGACGGCCGCACCGCCGTCTTCGCCGTGTACGGCGTCGAGGTCGTCCCGAAGGACGACTTCCCCGCCGACCGCCTCTACGCCGCCTCAGGCCGCCCCGAACTCCGCCTCATCACCTGCGGCGGAACCTTCACCCGCGCCCACGGCTACGAGGGCAACGTCGTCGTCTCGGCCCGCCTGGTCGAGGTCCGCTGACCGGCCCCGACCTGACGGACTCAGCCCGACGACTGGCCCGGACATGCCGGACACCGACAGAGTTGCCCCCACGGAGCCGGCGTCGGGGGGCGTCGAGCTCCCTCGGCCCACCGGGTCCCGAGGGCCTGACCACGGAAAACGTTGGTGAAGGGCAACTCAAACCCCTGGTAGAGTTATCTCTGTCGCCGCGGGGGAAACCCCGAAACGACAATCACCTGGTCCGGGTGGCGGAATGGCAGACGCGCTAGCTTGAGGTGCTAGTGCCCTTTATCGGGCGTGGGGGTTCAAGTCCCCCCTCGGACACCGAAGAGAAGTGCCGGTCGATCTCATGTCGACCGGCACTTCTCGTTTTTCTCCCGCTCTTCTGTTTCCCCTGCTCAGAGGGGCTTCCGGGCGACGACCAGGCGGCAGTGGGGGCTGCCGTCCTCGCGGTGGCCGAGGGAGGTGACGGGGGTCAGGGACACCTCGAAGCCGGCGTCGTGGAGGCGGGTGCGGACGTCCGCGAGGCGGAAGGTCCGGTAGTACATGACGAAGCGGGGGCGCCAGACCGCGTTGCGGACGCGCATGGCGGCGTCGAAGGCCCAGAGCGTCCAGTAGGGGCGGGAGCCGACGCGGGGCGGGGCCGGCAGGGGGAAGGCGAAGGTGCCGCCGGGGCGGAGGGCGGCGTGGACCTGGGTGAAGAGCGTGCGCTGCTCGTCCGGTTCGAAGTGGCCGAAGGCGCCGAAGCTGACCGCCAGGTCGAAGGCGGGCGCGAAGGGGAGGGCCAGGGCGTCGGCGCGGACGAGGGCGGCCTCCGGGTGCGCCGCACGGGCCCGGGCCAGCATGCCCGTACTGAAGTCGACGCCGACGGTCCGGCCCGCGCACACCGAGCGGAGCACGCCGAGGCCCGCGCCGGTGCCGCAGCAGACGTCGAGGCCCGAGTCGAAGGGGCCGAGCTCCTCCAGGGTGTCGGCCACGGCGGTGAGCAGCCGGTCCGAGGTGCGGAAGGGCGTCGCGTCGAATGAGTCGGCGAGCAGGTCGTAGCCGTGCTCCACCGAGGAGAGGGCCTGGACGGTCAGTTCGCGGAGGCTGGGTCCCTGCGGGGTGAACATGGTCCGAGGGTATGCCGGGAGGGGCGTCCTCAGGTGGCGGAACGCACCGGGGACGACGCCGACCAGGCCGGGGCGATGCCGGTCAGCTGGCAGACCAGCAGGTAGAGGGGGATCGGCGGCGTGTACGGGGACGTGCCGTCGGGCTGGTGGACCAGGCGCGGGCCGCGGTCGGGGACCTCGGCGCCGGGGGCGTAGCAGGCGGGCAGCGGCCAGGTGAGGTCCTGGTCGGAGCCGGCGGGGACCAGCCACCACCACCAGTCGGAGTCGGCGTAGACGCAGCCGTTGGCGGGGAGCCGGGAGAGGACCTTGAAGCCGAAGCGGGCCGGGACGCCGACGGCGTCGAAACCCAGGCCGGTGCGCAGGCCCACCGGGACCGGGAGGCGGGTGGCCTGGAGGAGGGAGGGGCGCGGGGCCGCGGCGCCTCGCTGGCGGGGGACCGAGGGGGACTCGTACGGCCTGCGGGCCGACCGGGGCGTCAGCAGGGTGGTCAGCCTCAACACGGCCCCCCCGTGCCGTGGGCCAGCTCGGCCCAGACGACCTGCGCGGTGCCGTGCCCGGTGCGGTCGGCGCCCCACGCCGTGCACAGCGCGTCGACGATGAGGAGTCCGCGGCCGCGCTCCTCCTCCCCGCAGTCCCGCATCCTCGGGTCCGCCGGGCCGCCCTCGTCCCGTACGGATATGCGCAGGGTGTCCTCGTCCTCGCGGAGCTCGCAGACCACCCGGCCGCTCGCGGTGTGCACGACGGCGTTGGTGACGAGCTCGGAGACGACGAGCGCGACCGTGTCACGTATCTCGGGGCCGCAGCCCCAGAGGATCAGCCGGTCCTCGGCGAGGCGGCGTGCCCGGGAGACCGAGGCGGTCTGGGCGGGGAGCTCGAAGGCGAACCGGCGCACGGCGTCGCGCAGGGGACCGGCGGGGGAACCCGCCCGCAGCGGAGGTCGCTGGGCCGTGACCCGAGGGCTCATGAGACCTGAGGGCTGCGCGTTACCAGAAGCCACGACCGGTTCCTCACAACAGTGGGCAGGACTGCCGTACGGCGCGGCCTCCGGAGGCGCGGTGGCGCGCGGAGGCAGCGTGTACTGGTTCACCGGAACACTGTCCTCCTGCCGCGGACACTTGGCAAGGGGCACTCTGGAAATTGCAGAGTGCGCTGTTCTCTCTGGCCCGGCTTCATGGCACACTCGTCGCAACAGCGCGTCGGGGAGGTCTGAGAGTGAGCGAGCCGCGGTCCGCCCCCACGGTGGGACAGGTCGTCCTCGGCCGTCGTCTCCAGGACCTGCGCGAACGCGCGGGCCTGAAGCGCGAGGAGGCCGCCAAGGTCCTCCGCGTCGCCCCGGCCACCGTCCGCCGCATGGAGACCGCCGAAGTCGCGCTGAAGATCCCGTACGTACAGCTCCTGCTCAAGGAGTACGGGATCACCGACGCCGAGGCGGAGGCCTTCGTCGCGCTCGCGGAGGAGGCCAACCTCCCCGGCTGGTGGCAGCGGTTCCACGACGTGCTGCCCGGCTGGTTCTCCATGTACGTCAGCCTGGAGGGGGCCGCGAGCCTCATCCGGTCCTACGAACCCCAGTTCGTCCCGGGTCTGTTCCAGACCGAGGACTACGCCCGCGCCATCCTGCGCAGCGGAGCGGTCGGCGGCAGTGTCGGGGACGCCGAGTACGTCGAACGTCACGTGGCCCTGCGGATGGAGCGCCAGTCCCTGCTGACCAGGTAGGACGCGCCCAGGATGTGGGTCATCATGGACGAGACGGTCCTCCGTCGACCCGTCGGTGACGGGCCTCAGGTAATGCGCGACCAGCTCGACCGGCTGCTCGAAGCGTCCGAGTCGCCGAACGTCACCCTGCAGCTCGCGGAGTTCGCGTCCGGCCACCATCCCGGAACCTACGGACCGTTCGTCCTCTTCCGCTTCGCCATGCCCGAACTCCCGGACATGGTCTACAGCGAGTACCTGACCGGCGCCGTCTACCTCGACGCGCGCCCCGAGGTGGCAGCCCACCTGGAGGTCATGGACCGCATGGCGGCTCAGGCCGCGACTGCACAACGCACGAAGGAGATCCTCCGGGATCTCCGCAAGGAGCTGTGAATGGATCGCATATACAACGGCATGCCCGCCGCTGAGCTCGGTGCCGAAGGCTGGCACAAGCCCTGGAGCGGCGGGAACGGGGGCAACTGCGTGGAGGCCATGAAGCTGGCCGACGGCAGGGTCGCCGTGCGACAGTCCGCAGACCCTGAAGGACCCGCGCTCATCTACACCCACGGGGAGATCGAAGCCTTCATCGAAGGGGCCAAATCAGGTCAGGCTGACTTTCTCCTCACCCGACCCTTCCGCCCCAGCCCTACCGTCGCGTAACTCTTGTTGTAGCGCCACCCGTTCGACCCGACCAGGAGAGCCGATGACCCAGGACCCCGCAGCCTCGCGCGGCGAGCTACGCATCGACACCAGCAAGCCGCACCCGGCGCGCATGTACGACTGGTTCCTGGGCGGCAAGGACAACTATCCCGTCGACGAGGAGATGGCCCGCCAGCTCCTCACCGTCGACGCGCGCGGCCGGGACATGGCCCGGGTCAACCGCGCCTTCATGCACCGCGCCATCCGCTGGCTCAGCGCCCAGGGCGTCCGCCAGTACCTCGACGTCGGCACCGGGATCCCGACCGAGCCCAACCTGCACCAGATCGCGCAGGGGGCCGCGCCGGAGTCCCGGATCGTCTACTGCGACAACGACCCCATCGTGCTCGCCCACGCGGCCGCCCTGCTGCGCTCGACCCCCGAGGGGGCCACCGAGTACATCCAGGCGGACGCCCGCGACCCGGAGACCATCCTCGAAAGGGCCGGAAAGGTCCTTGATTTCGACCAGCCCATCGCCCTGTCGATGCTGGCCCTGCTCCACTTCCTGGGTGACGAGGACGGCGCCCACGACATCGTCGCCAAGCTCGTCGACCAGCTCGCCCCCGGCAGCTACCTCGTCCTCTCCCAGGTCACCGGCGACTTCGACCCGGAGGGCGCGGCGAAGGCCGTCGGCATGTACAAGGCCCGTGGCCTGACGCTGCGGCCCCGCTCCCGTGACGAGCTGGCCGCCTTCTTCGACGGCCTCGAGCTCGTCGAGCCCGGCATCGCGCTCACCGCCGAGTGGCGGCCCGAGCTCGGGGATCCGGTGGCGGTCCAGGGCGACGACCCGATCCCGGGGTGGGCCGCCGTGGCCCGCAAGGTCTGACCGAGAACCGCGTGAAGGGGCCCGCCGACCTCGTGTCGGCGGGCTCCTTCGTTCCTCACGGCCTCAGGAGCGTGACCTTGAAGCTCCGTGCCGGGCCCACGTTGCCGGCCGGGTCGATCGTGCGGTACTCGATCGTGTGCGTGCCGTACTCCGGGGTCGCGTCGTCCCACGGCACCGCCCGGTTCCGGCCCAGCTTCCCGTACACGAGGTCGTCGATCACGGTCCCGCCCGGCGTGAAGCGGAAGGGCGCCCCGGCGTCCGTCGGCCAGCCGTAGTAGGTGTACCAGCCGTCGCCGTCCACGCGGAACTGGTTGACCACGGCGCCCTGTTGGTCGTCCCTGGCGGTGAGCCGCATGGTGAACGGGCCGTCGTAGACGTACTCGACGGGCTGCCCCGGGGCGCTCACCGTCCGCAGCGGTGTGGACAGCGTGTACGAGGACGGGGCCGGCCGGGCGTCGACCGTCCAGGTCACCTCCTCGGCCGTGCCCGCGATCCGCGCCGTCAGGGTGTGCGTACGGGGCGAGAGGCGGAGCGAACCGAGGTGCAGGTCGCGGTCGTTGAGGTCGGGCAGGGTGAGGGGCGTGCCGTCGAGGGACCACCGCACGGCCGGGGTGCCCGCCGCCGGGTGGGTGGTGTCCGCGTGGACGACGCTCCGGGCGCCGACCGGGGAGGCGGTGGAGGTGTGGCCGGTGAACACGGGCCGGGTCGGTTCCTCCGGGCCGGTGGTGAGCGCGGTGTTCACCTTCCACTCGACGGTACGGGTGAGGGCCGGCGAGGCGCGGATCGCCGGGTCGCGGACGAAGGGCGTCGGGTCCGTGACGGTCGCCGTCAGGGTGTGCGGGCCGGGTGAGACGTCGGCCTCCCGCAGGTCCACCGTGCGCGCGCCGCGCGTCGGCAGGGGAGTACCGTCCAGCCGCCAGGTGACGTCGAGCGGGCCGCCGAGCGGGTGCAGGGTGTCCACCCAGACGGTCCGGTCGCGGCCGATGGGCGAGGAGTTCGGCGTGTGCGCCTGGACCAGGTCGACCTTGGCGGAGATCGCCCGGGTCATCACCTCGCGCTCGACCTGGTCGAAGGCGTAGCCGAGGGTCTTCATCTGGGAGTGGCGGCTCGGGCGCCAGACGCCCTTCGTGCTGTAGAGCCCGCCCTCGTACCGGCCGATGACGCCGCCGGCCTCGCTCTTCTCGCCGAGCCAGCGCCACCACTTCGCCTGCCGTTCCCGCATCTGCCGTTCCGTCAGGAGGGTGTGGTGGACCGAGTCCGGCTCCTCCCCGGAGTACGTGCCGCCCGGCACGCCGCGCGCGTAGTAGTCGTACTCGTCCTGGAGGCCGCCGAGCGAATGGCCTATCTCGTGCGGGGTGATGAGCGCGGAGAGCGCGTTGCCGCCCGAAGCCGTCGCGTAACTCCCGCCCGCACCGCCGTAGGTGGAGCTGTGGGCGAGCGCGACGATCTGCCGGTTGGCGCGGCTCGTGCCGGGGACGAGGTCGGCGAGGGCGCCGGCCTTCGCGCTGTCGACGGTGAGCAGCCGCCGTACGCTCTGCGGGTCGCAGCCGCCCCAGAAGCCCATGTCGAGCACGGTGTCGCGGTCCGGTGAGCCGAGGTCGGGGTCGCAGTCCACACCGGACTCGGCCGAAGGGGCCTCCACCGCCCACACGTTGACGTAACTGCGGTACGAGGCGAACGGCTCGATGCTCCACAGCGTGCTCAGGTGCCGTTCCAGGTCGGCGCGGAAGGCCGGCATCTCGGCCGCCGTGTAGCCGTCTCCCATGAAGACCAGGTTGAACCGCCGCTCGGCGGGGCCGGTCGTCTGGACGGGGACGACGGCGGGCCCGCCCTCGGGGCCGCCGCCCGGCGTCGGCGACCCGGCGGCCGCAGGCCCCGCTCCGACGAGCCCGGCGGCCAGAAGGCACCCCGCGAGGAGTCGGGCCACCCCTCTCCGTGTTCCCTTGCGGCGCTGTGAGGTCATGGGGCGCGAGCCTAGGCCGCGCCCCCCGCCCCGTAAAGACGTTCGCCGGGCGTACACCTCGGGGACGGTTCAGCGGCGCAGGTACGCCAGGCCGGGGTGCTCCGCCGTGTAGTTGTCCACCAGGCGGCGGGCCACCGCCACCGAGTCCACGAGCGGGTGCAGCGCGAACGCCTTCACCGCCGTCGCCCGCGAACCGCTCTCCACCGCCGCGAGCACCTCGCGCTCCACCGCCTTCACCGAGGTCACGAGGCCCACGGCGTGACCGGGGAGCGGGGACACCGACACCGGGTGGGCGCCGTTCGCGTCCACCAGGCACGGCACCTCGATCACCGCGTCCGCGTCGAGCACGGAGAGCGTCGCACCGTTGCGGACGTTGAGGACGAGAGTGGCCCGCTCGTCGCGGGCGATGGCCCGCATGAGGGCGAGCGCCACCTTCTCGTAGCCCCCGGACTCCAGGTCCTCCTCGTCGCGTTCGCCGATCCCCGCCGCCTCCCGGTTCGCGGCCATGTACGTGGCCTCGCGGTCGGCGAGCGTCTCGTGCCAGGTCGCGAGGGCGGGCGTGTCCGGCTTCGCCATGCGCGCGTAGAAACCGGCCTGCTGGTCGCGCAGGTACGCGCCGCGCGTGCGCTCGGCGGTCCGGTAGGCGTGCACGGCCTCACGGTTGAAGTAGTAGTAGTGCAGGTACTCGTTGGGGATCGAGCCGAGCGAGCGGAGCCACTCCGGGCCGAAGAGCCGCCCCTCCTCGAAGGAGCCGAGGGCCTCGTCGTCGGCGAGCAGCCGCGGCAGCTCGTCCCGGCCGCCGATCCTCAACCCCCGCAGCCAGCCCAGGTGGTTGAGGCCGACGTAGTCGATCCACGCCTCGTCGGGGTGCGCGCCGAGCATGCGGGCGACGCGGCGGCCGAGGCCCACGGGGGAGTCGCAGATGCCGACGACCCGGTTCCCGAGGATCCGGGACATGGCCTCGGTGACGAGCCCTGCCGGGTTGGTGAAGTTGATGACCCAGGCTTCCGGGGCGAGTTCGGCGACCCGGCGCGCGATCCGCTCCGCGACCGGAACGGTCCGCAGGCCGTACGCGATCCCGCCCGCGCCGACCGTCTCCTGGCCGAGCACCCCCTCGGCGAGCGCGATCCGCTCGTCGGCCGCCCGTCCTTCCAGACCGCCGACGCGGATCGCGGAGAACACGAAGTCGGCTCCGCGCAGCGCCTCGTCCAGATTCGTCGTCGCCGTCACCCCGGGCGCGTCGGGAACGCCCTCGCCCTGCTCCAGGAGGACCCGGGCGACGGCCGAGAGCCGGCCCTCGTCGAGGTCGTGCAGGGTGACGTGCGTGACCCGCCCCTCGGCGTGGTCGCCGAGCAGCGCGCCGTACACCAGCGGCACCCGGAATCCGCCGCCTCCGAGAATCGTCAGTTTCATGGTCGTACGCTACTCGGGAGACAATGACCGCATGTCACGACGGAAGACCCGCCCCCGTACGTCCGCCGCTTCCGCCGCCCCGGCGGTGACGGCGGAGTCCCCCTGCCCCTGCGGCCTGGACGCCGTCTACGGCGCCTGCTGCGGCCGCTTCCACAGCGGTGCGGCGGGTACGGCTCCGACGGCGGAGCTGCTGATGCGCTCCCGCTACAGCGCCTTCGTCGTCCGCGACGAGGCCTACCTGCTGCGCACCTGGGCGCCGGAGACCCGTCCGAAGGACGTCGACTTCGATCCGGCGATGCGCTGGACCGGTCTGGAGGTCCAGGGGGCCACCGACGGCACCGCCTTCCACCAGCACGGCACCGTCACCTTCACCGCGACCTACGTCCACGACGGCGAACCGGGCGCCCTCCGCGAGCGGAGCCGGTTCGCGCGCCACGACGGTGCGTGGGTGTACGTGGACGGGGACTTCGCGGAGTAGGCGGAGCACGGGGGCCTGTCGGGCGCCCGCCGAACGGGCCTACCGGGCGCCCGCCGACACCGTCTCCCGGTGAGCCGGGAGCCCGTTCGCGAGGTCCTCGGCGACGACCTTCTTCGCGATGGCGTCCACCGCGACCCGCAGCTCCGGTCCACTCGGCCGTCCCTGCTCCCGCTCGACGCGGTCGGCGAGCCAGTCGCCCCACGCGTCGGTGATGGTCCGCGCCTCCCGCTCGCCCGCCGGGGTGTGCGAGAAGAGGTGTCCCTCCCGGGTGAGGAAGCCCTCGTCGACCATGCGGTCGAAGACCGGGACGAGGACCTCCGGCGGGAGCCGCCGGGTGGCCGCGATGAGACCGAGGCTCGCGTGCCCGACCGTACGGGTGTGCAGCTCGACCTGCATGACCGCCCAGGCGCCCGCGATGTCGAGCCGCGTGTCGGAGCCGTAGACGATCTTCCGGGCGGTGTCGAGGTCGACGCGGCGCATGAGGCGGCCGACGGCCAGTTCGAGGAGCTTCGCCGAGTCGCCGGCGGAGGTGGGGGAGGCGAAGCCCTCGCCCATGTCGCCGGCGCCGGCGCGGGCCGTGTCGCGCAGGGCCACCTGCTTGAGGAAGAGGGCCACGACGAAGCCGACGGCGGCGACGGGCACCGTCCAGAGGAAGACGGTCTGGAGGGTTTCCGCGTAGGCGTCGACGATCGGCACGGCGACCTGTTCCGGCAGGCCGTGGACGCCGGCCGGGCTCTGGGCGGCCTGGGCGATCCCCTTCGGGTCGATGCCGAGGCTGCTCGCGACCGCGGCCGCCTCGCCTACGCCGGCCGTGAGGTTGGGCTTCAGGGAGTTGGCGTAGATGGTGCCGAAGACGGCCGTGCCGAAGGCGCTGCCGAGCGTACGGAAGAAGGTGACGCCCGAGGTGGCCGTGCCGAGGTCGGCGTAGTCGACGGTGTTCTGCACGGCGATGGTGAGGACCTGCATGCACAGGCCGATGCCGATGCCGAGGACGAACATGTAGAGCGACTCGAGCCAGGTGCTGGTGTCCGTCCCCATCAGGGAGAGCAGGTAGAGCCCGATGCCCATGACGAAGGAACCGACGATCGGGAAGATCCGGTACTGGCCCGTCTTGCTGACGACGTTGCCGCTGTAGATGGAGGCGATGAGCAGGCCGATGACCATGGGCAGGGTCCGGAAGCCGGACATCGTCGCCGAGTCCCCGTCGACGTACTGGAGGTAGGTCGGCAGGAAGGTCATCGCGCCGAGCATCGCGAAGCCGACGACGAAGCTCAGGACGGAGCAGACGGTGAAGACCGGGTTGGAGAACAGCCGCATGGGCAGCATGGGTTCGGCAGCCCGGGTCTCCACCCAGCAGAAGAGGCCGAGGGCGACGAAGCCGCCGACGAAGAGCCCGATGATGACGGGCGAGCTCCACGCGTACTCGTTGCCGCCCCAACTCGTCGCCAGGATGAGGGCGCTGGCTCCGGCCGCGACGAACGCGATGCCGAGGTAGTCGATCACCGGCCGGCTGGTGGAGCGCACGGAGGGGATCGTGCGGGCGGCGGCGAAGACGACCAGGATCGCGATGGGGACGTTCACGTAGAACGCCCAGCGCCAGCTGAGGTGGTCGGTGAACAGACCGCCGAGCAGCGGGCCGATGACGGTCGAGACGCCGAAGACGGCACCGATCGCGCCCTGGTACTTGCCCCGCTCGCGCAGCGGGATGACGTCGGCGATGAGCGCCATCGACGTCACCATGAGGCCGCCGGCGCCGATGCCCTGGACGCCGCGCCAGACGATCAGCAGCGTCATGTTCGTCGCGAGCCCGCAGAGGAACGAGCCGGTGATGAAGACGACGGCGGAGATCTGGAAGATCAGCTTGCGGCCGAAGAGGTCGCCGAACTTGCCCACGAGGGCGGTCGAGACCGTCTCGGCGAGCAGATAGGCGGTGACCACCCACGACATGTGCGCGGCGCCGCCCAGGTCGGACACGATCGTGGGCAGGGCGGTGCCCACGATCGTCTGGTCGAGGGCGGCCAGAAGGACACCCAGCATGATCGTCCCGAAGACGATGTTGCGGCGGCGGCCGTCGAGGACGGGTGGCTCGTTGGCGGCCGGGGGCGCGGGCGCTGCGTCGCTGGTCGTGGTCACGTTCGCAGCGTCACACCGCGCCCGCGCTCACGCATGCGGGGGACGGCCGAACAGGTGTACCCAGCCCCGCGCCGGTGGCGTCAGGGCCGGACGGGCAGCTGCGGGTGGTGCTTGGCGAGGATCTTGTTGGCCCGCGCCAGGGCGGCGAGCGCGTGCTCGCGGTCCGCCCGGTCCTCCGCGCAGAGCGGCCCGCGGAACCGGTACACCTCGCGCGCCGCCCAGTCCGCGTCCACTTCGGCCTGGAGGACGTGGAGCGGCAGACAGGAGCCGATGAGCGCGGCCACGCTGTCGGGGATCGGGACGGGGACGAGGGGGGAAGGCGAGGCGATCACGGGTCAGTCCTAGTCGGTGCGGAAGGGTGGGGGAAGGGCTCGGGAGCCCTCTTCCCTTCCATACGTACCGGATGGCGGGGTCGGTTCCGGTACGCCTCCGGGGTCCGCGGACGCCGACGGCGCGCCGCACGGCCCGCCCGCCCGGGGCCCGCCGGGGCATTCCCGCAGGTACGAGGGGCGGGCCCGCGGCGCCGTGGCCCGGCCCGGGTCGAAGGTGATCTTCCTTTGCGGGCAGGGGAGTTCGCCGAATGTGTGGCATCTCACTTCTCGGTGCGGCGACTTCCGGACAGGGGGAACCTGTGCTGCGTGCCCGCTCAGTTGATGATCTCGGCGTCCTCGTCCCGGAGGAGCGTGGACAGCCGCTCGCGCCACGTCCGGCGCGCCTCGGGAGTGAGCCGCGCCCAGTCGGTGACCTCGCCCACGATCCTGAGGGGTTCCCTGCTGCGGTAGGAGCGCGTGGGGTTGCCGGGGAACTTCTTGTCGGTCACGTTGGGGTCGTCCTCGAACGCCCCCGTCGGCTCGACCAGGTAGACGCGCGGTTCCCCCCGGCCGTCCGCGAGGACCTGCGCGAGTTCGGCGGCCAGTCCCGCGCCGTCCCGGAGCGCGGTGAAGTAGACGTGGTTCATGACGATCTCCGGCCGGTACCGGGAGGGGTGGCCGGCGGTGAGGTGGTCCCCGATCCGCAGGTCGGCCGTCGTCCCGTGGAAGAACGGTCCCGTTTCCGTCGCGCGGTCCATCTATCCTCCGCCCCTCGTGAGCACGTCGTCGAGGTCGTAGCCTACGACCTCCTCCAGCTGCCCGTACGTGCAGCTCTCCGGCGTCCGGTCCGGCCGCCACCGCTTGAACTGGGCCGTGTGCCGGAAGCGGTCGCCCTCCATGTGGTCGTACCCCACCTCGCAGACCCGCTCGGGCCGGAGCGCCACCCACGACAGGTCCTTCTTCCCCGACCAGCGGCTCGGCGCGCCCGGCAGCCGTGCCCCCTCGTGCGCCGACCCGTCCGTCCACGCGGCCCACGGATGCCCGTCCGGCGGGTCCGTCCGCAGCGGTTCGAGCTCCTCGACGAGCTCGGCCCGCCGGGCGGCGGTGAAGGCCGCGCACACGCCGACGTGCTGCAGGACGCCCCCGTCGTCGTACAGGCCGAGGAGGAGCGAACCGACGACCGGCCCGCTCTTGTGGAAGCGGTACCCGGCCACGACCACGTCGGCCGTCCGCTCGTGCTTGATCTTGTACATGAGCCGGGCGTCCGGCCGGTACGGCAGGTCGAGCGGCTTCGCGACGACCCCGTCGAGACCCGCGCCCTCGTACTGCTCGAACCAGCGGGCGGCGAGCTCGGGGTCCCGGGTCGCGGGCGCGAGGTGGAGCGGCGCGTCGACCCCGTCGAGCAGCTCCTCCAGCGCGGCCCGTCGCTGGCCCAGCGGCACGTCGAGCAGCGACAGGTCCCCGAGGGCGAGCAGGTCGAAGGCGACGAACCGCGACGGCGTGGTCTCCGCGAGCATGCGGACCCGGGACGCGGCCGGGTGGATGCGCTCGGTCAGCCGGTCGAAGTCGAGCCGGCCGTCGTGCGCGATCACGATCTCGCCGTCGACCACGCACCGCTCCGGCAGCCGGGCGAGGAGCGCCTCCGCGAGCTCGGGGAAGTACCGGGTGAGCGGCTTGCCCGTACGGCTGCCGATGACCAGCTCGGGCCCGTCCCGATGGACGATCGCCCGGAAGCCGTCCCACTTCGCCTCGTACTGCATGCCGGGCGGGATCTTCTTCACGGCCTTGGCGAGCATCGGCTTCACGGGCGGCATCACCGGCAGGTCCATGGGGTTGATTGTCCGGTATGCGCGAGTTGTCGGCGAACCCTAGGCTGACCGGCATGGCAGGCAAGGCACCAGCGGTGGAACTCGAAGTCGACGGTCGGGCCGTACGCGTCTCGAACCCCGACAAGGTCTACTTCCCCGAACCCGGCTACACCAAGATGGACCTCGTCCGGTACTACCTGGCCGTCGGGGGCGGCGTCACCCGCGCCCTGCGGAACCGCCCCACCACCCTGGAGCGCTACCCCGACGGCGTGACCGGCGAGTCCTTCTTCCAGAAGCGCGCCCCGAAGTACCTGCCCGACTGGATCCCGACCGCCCGCATCACGTTCCCCAGCGGCCGTTCGGCCGACGAGATGTGCCCGACCGAGCCCGCCGCCGTCCTCTGGGCCGCCAACCTCGGCGCCGTCACCTTCCACCCCTGGCCCGTCCGCCGCGAGGACACCGACCACCCCGACGAACTCCGCATCGACCTCGACCCCCAGCCCGGCACCGACTACGCCGACGCCGTCCGCGCCGCCCACGAGCTGCGCGCGGTCCTCGACGAGCACGGGCTGCGCGGCTGGCCCAAGACCTCGGGCGGCCGGGGCCTCCACGTCTTCGTGCCGATCCTCCCCGAATGGACCTTCACCCAGGTCAGGCGGGCGGCGATCGCCTGCGGGCGGGAGCTGGAGCGGCGGATGCCGGAGCAGGTGACGACCAGGTGGTGGAAGGAGGAGCGCGGCGAGCGGATCTTCGTCGACTACAACCAGACGGCCCGCGACCGGACCATCGCCTCCGCCTACTCCGTACGGCCCAGGGCGCACGCGCCGGTGTCGGCGCCGCTGCGGTGGGACGAGATCGACGAGGCCGTGCCGCAGGACTTCGACATCAGGACCATGCCGGTCCGGTACGCCGAACTCGGCGACGTGCACGCCGACATGGACGACGAGCGGTTCCGCCTTGACTCGCTGCTCGAACTGGCGCGCCGGGACGAGGCCGAGCACGGGCTCGGTGACCTGCCGTATCCGCCGGAGTACCCGAAGATGCCGGGCGAGCCGAAGCGGGTGCAGCCGAGCCGCGCGAAGAAGGAGAAGGAGAAAGAGGGGGACTAGGCGGGGCGGGGAGGTGCGGCGGGCTCTGCCTCTTCCTCATGAAACAACACGAACGGTCGTGCTAGTATTTTCGCGTATCCAGGACGACCGAGGAGATCCGGCATGCATCCGATGGCTCCGCTCATCCGTACCGGCCTGAACGCCGCCGCCCACCTCGCCCCCGGCGCCGCCGGACGCCGGGCCTTCGGCCTCTTCGTCCGCCCGCTCGGCCGGGCCCGCCTCAAGCCCGCCGAGGCCGAGCTGTTCGCCTCGGCGCGCACCGAGCGCCTCCAGGTGCGGGGCAAGGAGGTCGTCACGTACGCCTGGGGCGACGGGCGGCGGCCCGTGCTCCTCGTCCACGGCTGGTCCTCGCGCGCCTCGCGCCTCACCGCCTTCGTCGAGGCGCTGCTCGCGCGCGGCTACAGCCCCGTCGCCTTCGACGCCCCCGGCCACGGCGAGTCAGGAGGCGAGGCGAGCAACATCGTCGAATACCGCGAGATCATCCGGGAGTTGCACGCCCGGCACGCGCAGCACACCCGCGACGGCGGCTTCGAGGCGGTCATCGCCCACTCGTTCGGCGTCCTCGCCGCCCTCTTCTCGCTCCGCGACGGGCTCCGCACCACCCGCTTCGTCGGCCTCGGCGGCGTCGGCTCCTTCGACATGCTCCTCGCGGGCTTCCGGACCCAACTCCCCGTCAGCGAACTGGTGGTGCGGCGGATGCGGGAGTACGTCGAAGGCGTCCTCGCCCCGGACGAGCCCGGCATCTGGGACCGCTTCGGCGCCGACGCCGACCCGGACGGACTCGGCGCCCCCGTCCTGCTCTTCCACGACGAGGACGACGACATGGTGCCGCTCGCGCAGGCGCGGTTCCTCGCCCGGGTGTACGGCGACGAGGCCCGGCTCGTCGTCACGCGGGGCCTCGGTCATCGACGCATCCTCGACGACCCCGAAGTCGTGCGCGAGGCCGTCGAGTTCGCGACCGTCGGCTCCCTCGGTCCGAAGATGCCGACGGCCGCCGCTCGCTAGGGGGTGTCACCCGCCGGCGCTCGCCAGGGGTGTCATCCCACCGGTGTGGTGATCGCGGCCGTGTTGTTCGCCGGTCGCGGGTCGGGCGTCTCGCTCGTCGCCGAGACGACGTGCGTGACGGACTCGGCCGTCCGGACCTTCACCGCGATCTTGACCGTGGCGGCGCCGCCCCGCGGCAGGCTCCCGAAGGAGCAGGTCACGGTGTCCGTCGTACCCGTCGGCGGGGTGTCGCAGTTGCCGACGGAGGGGGACGCGGAGACGTAGCGGACCGTGGTCGGCAGGTGGTCGGTGAGGACCACGTCCGCCGCCGCCGTCGGGCCGTAGTTGTGGACCCGCACGGTGTAGGTGAGGGTGCCGCCGTTCGCCACCGGCTCGGGGGTCGCCGAGACCGAGGTCGCCAGGTCGGCCAATGGCCGGGACACGGCGATGGTGTGGCGGTCGCCCGCCGCGATCGACGTGACGCCTTCGAGGAAGCGGGTGCAGGGCGCCACCGAACCCGGCGCGCAGACCCGGACCGGAGTCTTGCGGAACTCCTTCGTGCCGTCGCCGAGTTGCCCGTCGTCGTTGAACCCCCAGGCGCGGACCGATCCGTCCTCGCGCAGGGCGACGCTGTGGCCGCCGGAGATGCCCGCGGCGACCGCCGTGACGCCGGTCAGGAAACCGGAACATCCCCCCGGGGCGCAGACCCTGACCGGTGCCGGGCGAGGGGTGAGAGTGCCGTCGCCGAGCCGTCCGGCGGAGTTGTTGCCCCAGGCGAGGACCGTGCCGTCGGTGCGGGCGGCCAGGGTGTGGTCGGAGCCCGCGGCCACCGACTTCACGCCCGTCAGCTCCGCCGAGCACGGTGCGGTCAGCCCGACGTCGCACACGAGGGCGGGCAGGGCTGTCTGCGCGTTGCTGCCGTGGCCGACGGCGGGACCCACGCCCCAGCCGTACGCGGATCCGTCGGAGGTGGCCGCCACGCTGTGGAACGTCCCGGCGGCCACCGAGGTGGCGCCGTACAGGCCCAGCACGTTCACCGGGACCGGCCTCGGCATGGTGGTCCCGTCGCCGAGCTGCCCGTTGCCGTTGTAGCCCCAGGAGACGACGGAGCCGTCGGCGCGCAGGGCCAGGGTGTGCTGATAGCCCGCGCCGAGTGCGGTGACGTTGGACAGGTAGGCGGTACAGGGCGCGATCGCGAACGGCTCGCACACCCGTCCCGGCGACGGCTGGGACCCGGCATCGGTGCCGTTGCCGAGGCGGCCGACGAGTGCCGAGCCCCAGGAGACGACCGTCCCGTCGCTCAGCAGCGCGAGGCTGTGCAGATCGCCGACCGCGACGGAGACGACCCCCTTCAGGAACGAGGCGCAGGGCGCGGGCTCGTCGACCGCGCAGACGCGGACCGGCGTGGTGCGGCTCGTGGAGGTTCCGTCGCCCAGCTGTCCGGATTCGTTGTTGCCCCAGCTCAGGACGGTCCCGTCCGCCAGGAGCGCGATGCTGTGACCGTCACCGGCCGCGACCTGCACCACGTTGCCCTGCGGCACGGTGCAGACGGCGTTCCCGCAGACCCGCCCCGGGACCGCGGCGGACCCGGCGGTGTTGCCGTCGCCCAGCTGGCCACGGTAGTTGCTGCCCCAGGTGAGGACCGTGCCCGCGACGCCCGGACGGATGTCGAGCCCGCCCGCGCCGTCGGCGTGCGCGGGGGAGGGGCCCGACAGGCCGAAGCCGGGCAGGACGAGAGCGGTGGCGGTGGCGAGTGCGGTGACCAGGGCGGCCATGACGGCACGTGGTCTTCGGGGTGCGGCTCTGCGGCGGGCGCCGGGCGGGGAGTCCGGGACGGACATGCGCGCTCCTCTCGGGGGTGGGCCGGACCGGTGGCGGGCGTGCCGAGGGTTCCGGCCGACGCGCCCACCATGGGGGCGCGCCCGGTCCCGTACGCGTGAGCGACACCGGGCGGTCACTCGAACAGTCACCCGACCGGATCCGGGTGGACCGCCCGGGGTGCGCGGGGCGCGGAGGCGTGAAAGGAAGGAGCCTTGGATCGGATGCGGGGCGGGCGTCGACCGGGCGTGGCCCGGGAAGGGCGGAAGGCCCGCCGGAACCGGCCGGCGCGGGAACGGCGGAGGGCCGGCCGGAACCGGCCGTGGGTCAGTCCTCGGCGAGCGTCGCCCGGCCCCGCTCCGTCGCCGCCTCGCGCAGGCGGGTGAGGACCCCGTGCTCGGCGCGGGCGTAGGCCGAGGTCTCACGGAGCAGCACCGACCGTGCGTTCGCCGCTTCCATGAGCGCGATCACCTCGAATGCCAGCTGCCCGGCGTCCAGGTCCTCCGCGAAGTCGCCCGCCGCGCGCGCCTCGGCCAGGGACTCCTCCATGTACGCGCTCCACTCCACGTGGGCCCGCGCGACCGCGTCGTGGACAGGCCCGGTCCGCGCGTCGAACTCGGCCGAGACCGCGTAGAAGAAGCAGCCGCCCGTGAAGACCCGCTCCGAGGAGTACGCGATCCAGTTGCGGCACAGCTCCCACACGCGGCGCGCGCCCGGCGGGACGTCCTTGAGGGGCGCGACCACACGGTCGGCGAAGACGGCGGCGGCGGCCCTGACCGTGGCGAGCTGGAGCTCCTCCTTGGAGCCGAAGAGGGCGAAGATCCCGCTCTTGCTCAGCTCCAGTTCGGTCGCGATCCGGCCCAGGGAGAGGCCTTCGAGCCCCTCGACCGACGCGATGTCCATGGTCCGGCCGAGGACCAGGCGGCGGGTCTGGTTCCCCCGCTCGACGCGTCCGTCCGTCTTGGTCCCGGTGCCGCTTCCCGTGCTGCCGCTCATCCCTCCATCGTACTGAACGCACGACCGTTCGGACATCGGCGCACGCTCCGCCGGGACGTCCGTGCGCGGACGCCCCTGGCTAGAGGGACGCCCTGCCGTGGTCGGGCCGCTCCGTCGGCGCCAGGAGCAGTACCTCCAGGGCCCGGGCGCACGCCCGCGCCTGCGCGAGGTACCAGTCGAGGCGCGCGTCGGTGATCAGCTCCGGGGTGGCACGGACCGCCAGCGCGAACCGCGCGTGCCCGGTCCGCTCCAGGACCGGTACGGCCACGGTCCGCACCCCGTGGGCCGATTCGCCGTCGTTGAGGGCGAACCCCGCCTCCCGTACGCGTGCCAACTCGGCCGCCAGCGCAGGAGGTTCGACGATGGTCCGCTCGGTGAACGCGTGCAGCGGCGGCAGCGAGCGCGGGCCTCCCTCGCCCGCCCGGGGCCAGGCGAGCAGCACCTTCCCGAGCGCCGTCGAGTGCAGCGGCCGGCGCAGGCCCACCTTCGGCGTCACCGAGCCGCCCGCCACGATCACCACGTGCGGACCGCTCCGCAGCGCCAAGTCGACGGTGGCACCGGTCCGTTCGGACAGATCCGCGAGCTCGGGCGCGGCCAGGTGCAGTCCGCGCTGGTGGTACGAGAGCCGACCGAGCTCCGTCACGGCCGGGCCGAGCCGGTAGCGCGCCGTCCGGGCGTCCTGCTCCAGGAAGCCCGCGCCGAGCAGGGTGCGGGCCAGCCGGTGCGCCGTGGAGGTGGACAGCCCGAGCCTGCGCGCGAGCTCGGAGGCGCTCAGGTCGGGCCCGTTGTCGTGGAAACAGTGCAGGACGTCCAGCGCGCGGCGCACCGCCTGGGCGCCCGCCGGCGGTCGCAGGGTCTCGGCCTCGGTCGTCATAGGGTTCGCTCCCCGTGGGTGATCGGGTTCCCACGCTCCCACATGACGGGAGTCGATCCGGAGCGTCCGGCGAGGTCGGAAACACTCTGTTCACAAGCAATCCCACATGGTGGCAGTCGAGTTGTGAGCCCCGAACCATCCATGGCAAGGTTCCGGCCAACACACCGAAGCGGCACCGAGCCGGAAGGGAGCAGGCCCCGTGACGAACCGACGACGTGCCGTGCGCCCCGCTCCGGCCCTCTCCGGTCCGGCCCCCGCTCCGGTCCTCTCCGGTCCGGCCCCCGCTCCGGTCCTCTCCGGTCCGCCGATCGCGCTGACCCGGCGCCGCCACATTGACCTGGTGCGCGTCGCCGGGGTCTGTTGTCGCTGACCCCTTCCGCAGGCCGCCCCCGCCCGTGGGGCCGTGCCTCCGTGTGCGTACCGGCGTGATCCCCGCCTCCCCCTGAACCCCCTCCGTGCGGACACGGAGCCGGGCCCGCCTCCGCTCCGGCGCGTCCGCGCGGTGCTTCTCCGTGCCGTGGCCCTCCGCGCGGCGTTCCTCCGGTCCGTGGCCCTCCGCGCCCGTGCCCTTCGCGTCCCACCGCTCCACGTGGCCGAAGAGCGACGCCCTCGCACGCCGTTCCCCCGCTCACCTCCATCCGGGAAGTCCCATGCCGAAAACCGCCGTCCCCGACACCCTCTGGTTCACCCGCTGCCCCGTCCCGACCGCCACCGGCGTCGCCGCCGACCGAGGCTGGCTGGCCGGGGAGTTCGCCGCCGACGGCATCGCCGTCCGCTCCCTGCAGGACGCCGATCCGGGCGCCGACCGGGCCGCCCACTACACCCACGCCCTTCCCGGACTGTTCCGTGAGGGCGGCAACGTCCCCGCTCTGTGGGCCCGTTCGCTCGGCGAGCGCACCCGGCTCGTCGGCCTCACCTGGATCGAGGAGCGCCAGGCGATCCTCGTCGCCCCCGGCACCCCGGTGCGCGGTGCCGCCGCCCTGCGCGGACTCCGCCTCGCGCTGCCCCGGCACCCCGTACCCATCGACTTCTGGCGTGCCATGGCCCTGCGCGGCTTCGAGGGCGTGCTCGCCTCGGCCGGGTACGGACTCGGGGACGCCGCCCTCGTCGACGTACCCGCCGGCGGGCGCGACGGCCAGTGGGCGTCCGAGCTCGCCGCCCTGCGCCGGGGCGAGGTCGACGCCGTGTACGTGAAGGGCGCCCTCGCCGTCGAAGCCGCCCGCCGCGCCGGAGCCGAGGTCGCCGTCGAACTCGACGACCTCCCCGACCCCGCGCACCGGGTCAACAACGGCACCCCGCGCCCGCTCACCGTGCACCAGGACCTCCTGGACACCCGGCCCGACCTCGTGGACCGCTTCCTCTCCGTCCTGCTCAGGGCAGCCGACTGGGCCGCCGACGAGCCCGCCGAGGTCGCCCGCATCCTCGGCGCGGAGACCGGCGCGGGCGCCGAGGGCGTCGCGGGCGCCTACCGGGCCGGCACCCACCGCACCCTCCACCCCGACCTGTCCGACGACCGGCTCGGCCTGCTCGCCCGGCAGGAGGACTCACTGCGCGCCCACGGCTTCCTGCCGGAGGCCGTGGACGTACGGAGCTGGGCCGACCCGGAGCCGCTGCGCCGCGCCCGCCTCCTCGCCACCCGCGCGGGCGCTCCCCGGCAGGGGCCCGCGCCCCGCTGACGGCGGCCGACCCGTCCACGCGGCGGCGGCGACCGCCCGGCCGAACCCGCTGACGGCAGCCGCCCCCCCCGACACCCGCCGCTCCCCTCTCGCTCTCCCTCTCTCCCCGAAGGACGACCCATGCGCCCACTCGCCGCCCTGCGCCCACTCGCCAGGACCACCACCGCCCTCGCGGCAGTCGCCGCGCTCTCCACCCTCGCCGCCTGCGGCGGCACCGACGGCACCGGCGGCGCGAAGGGCGAGGGGAACGGCGCGGCGCCCACGGTCACCGTCCGCATCCCCGACCCCGGGAACTCCGGCGTCCTCGCCCGGGGCAAGCAGGACGGCAGCCTCGACAAGGCCCTGGCCGCCGTCGGCGCCAAGGTCGCGTGGACTGGCAGCGCCGGGCCGTTCGCCCCCGCCGCCCAGGCCATGAACGCCGACCAGCTCGACATCGCCACCGGCTCGATCACCTCCGGCATCACCTCGCTCGCCCAGAGCCCCGGCTTCGCCTTCTTCACGGCCACCGACCCCGACCCCGCCGGCGAGGGGATCCTCGTCCGCGAGGGTTCGGACATCGACTCCGTCACCGACCTCGTCGGCCGCAAGGTCGCCGTCAACAAGGGCGGCACCGGCGAGTACCTCCTCCTCAAGGCCCTCGCCCAGGCGGGCGTCCCCACCGACCGGGTCGAGCGGGTCTACCTGCGGCCCGACCAGACCGCCGCCGTCTTCAACGCGGGCCAGGTCGACGCCTGGGCGGTGTGGTCGACGTACGCCGTGGCCGAGATCGGCTCCGGCAAGGCCCGCTTCCTCGCCGACGGGGCCGCCATCGGATCCGACAACTACAGCCTGAACGCGGTCCGTTCGGGCTTCGCGAAGGACCACCCCGAGATCGTCAAGGCGCTCTACGCCTACCTCCACGACAACAGCGCCAAGGAGCGGAAGGACCCGGCGGCCTACCTCAACGTCTTCACCGACGCCGGACCCACCGCCGTCAACGGCAAGGCCAAGGAGGTCCAGATCTCCTTCACCGCCAAGGGCGGCACCGTCGACCCGATCGGCCCGGAGGACGTCGAGCGCTTCCGGACCGTCGCCCGGTTCTACGCCGACCAGAAGGTGACCCCGGCCGAGGTCGACATCGCGGCCCATCTCCTCGACATCGAGAAGCTGTCATGACGGCCCTCTCCGAAGAGACGGAAACGGCGCACGTCCCCGGGCTCGTCGCCCCCCGCCCGCCGTCCCGCCGCCCCCGGCCCCGCGCCTACGCCGTCACCGTCCGCGCCCTCGGACCGTTCGCCCTCCTCGCCCTCTGGTGGGCCTCGTCGGCCACCGGCCTCCTCACCCCCGACGTCCTCGCTTCACCTCCCCAAGTAACCGACGCCGTCGGCGAGTTGTGGAGCAACGGGCAGCTTCCCGACGCGCTCGCCACCTCACTCACCCGCTCCGGGACCGGCCTCGTCATCGGTCTCGCCACCGGACTCACGCTCGGCATCGTCACCGGCTTCACCCGGCTCGGCGACGAACTGCTCGACTCCTCCCTCCAGACCCTCCGCACGATCCCCTTCCTCTCCCTCGTGCCCCTCTTCATGGTCTGGTTCGGCATCAACGAGACCGCGAAGATCCTGCTCATCGCCGTCGCCACCACCTTCCCCATGTACGTCTCCGCCTCCGGCGGCGTCCGCGACACCGACCGCAAACTCGTCGAGGCCATGCGCAGCTTCGGCCTCGGCCGCCTGGAGATCATCCGGCTCGTCGTCCTGCCCGGTGCGCTGCCCGCGCTCCTCGCCGGCCTGCGGCTCTCGATGACCCTCAGCGTCATCGCGCTCATCGCCGCCGAGGAGATCAACGCCACCGAGGGCATCGGCTACCTCATGTCCCAGGCCCAGAGCTACGCCCGCACCGACGTCCTCGCCGTCTGCATCCTCGTGTACGGGCTCCTCGGCCTCGCCGCCGACGTGTTCGTCCGGGGCCTGGAACGGGTCCTCATGCCCTGGCGCACCGCCGGACCGGGAGCGGTGACGCGGTGACGGACCACACGACCGCCGTGCGCGTACGGGGCCTGCGCCGGGTCTTCGGTACCCGACCCGTCCTCGACGGACTCGATCTGACCCTGGAACGAGGCGAGTTCCTCGCACTCCTCGGAGCGAGTGGCAGCGGCAAGACCACCCTGCTCCGCATCCTGGGGGCGCTCGACGCCGCCGACGGGGGAGAGGCCCTCGTCCCCGCCGCACGCACCGTCGTCTTCCAGGAGCCCCGGCTCATCCCCTCGCGGCGGGTCCTCGCCAACGTGACCGTGGGCCTCCCGCGCGGGGCGCGTACCAAGGAGACCGGCCTGCGGGCCCTCGCCGAGGTCGGCCTCGACCGGCACGCCCACGCCTGGCCCGCCACCCTCTCCGGCGGCGAGGCGCAGCGTGTCGCCCTCGCCAGGGCGCTCGTCCGCGAACCCGAACTCCTGCTCCTGGACGAGCTGTTCGCGGCGCTCGACGCGCTCACCCGGCTCCGTATGCAGGACCTCGTCGGCGAGCTGCGCCGGGTCCACCGGCCCGCCGTCCTCCTCGTCACCCACGACGTCGACGAGGCCGTCCGGCTCGCCGACCGGGTCGCCGTCCTCCGGGACGGCCGGCTCGTCACCGACCTCCGGGTCGCCGTGGACCGGCCGCGCGACCCGGGCGACCCCGCGTTCGTCGCCCTGCGCCGCCGTCTCCTCGCCGACCTCGGAGTCGGACAGGACCAGAGCCCCGAAACCCTCACCCCGTCGCTCGAAGGAGCCCCCGCATGACCGTCACCATAGGCGTCCACCGCAGCAACCCCTCCCTCTACCACCTCTCCCGACTCGGCTACGCGGAGGAGGAGTTGGCCGCGCTCGGCGAGACCGTCGCCTGGCACCCGTACACCGACGGCGTCCGCACCGGCGCCTTCCTCGCCGACGGCACCATCGACTTCGGCGGCACCGGCTCCACCCCGCCCGTCACCGCGCAGGCGGCCGGTCACGACATCGTCTACACCGCCGTCTCCGCGCCCCGCCCCGACCACGGCGCGCTGCTCGTTCCCGAGGACAGCCCGGTCCGTACCGTCGCCGACCTCAGGGGCGGCACCGTCCACCTCGCCGTCGGCTCCTGGCAGACCCACCTCGTCGCCAAGGCGCTGGACGACGCGGGTCTCTCGTACGCCACCGACATCACCCCCGTGCGCGGCGACGCGGCCAGTGAGGAGAAGCTCCGCGCCGGGGAGATCACCGCGTGGGTCGCGCAGGGCGCCGAGCTCGCCGCCGCCCGCCGCGCCGGCGGTCTGCGCACCCTGGTCCGTACCGGGGACGTCATCTCCGACCGGTCCGTCTTCTTCACCCGCCGCGACCTGGCCGAGGAGCGGCCCGAGCTCGTCGAGGCGCTCGTCCGGGCCCTGCGGCGGGCCGACGAGTGGGCCGCCGCGCACCCCCGCGAGGCCGCCGGGACCGCCGCAGCCGACCAGGGCGGCACGGTCGAGGACTGGGAGACCGCGCTGCGGGCCCTGCCGTGGACGATCGAGCCGGTCGGCGAGGAGTTCCTCGCCGAGCAGCAGGAGGCGGCGGACATCTTCCACCGCGTCGGCTTCGTCGACCGGGCGGTCACCGTCGCCGACGCCCTGCCCCGGAAGGCGTGAGCGCCGTGACCACCCCCGCACCCGAGGTCCTCTGGTACATCATCCCGCGCGAGGGCGCCTACCCCTGGGAGCCCGCCGGCCGCCGATCCGTCGACCTCGGCTATCTCACCGGCCTCGCCGGCACGGTCGAGCGCCTCGGCTACACCGGCGCGCTCCTCGCCACCGACCTCTACGACGTCTGGCCGCTCGGCTCCGCCCTCGCCGCCTCCACCGGCACCCGCTTCAAGCCGCTGCTCGCCGTCCACCCCGGTCTGATCGCCCCGACCCTGCTCGCCAAGATGGCGCTGAGCTTCGACAACCTCTTCGGCGGCAGGCTGCGGTTCAACGTCGTCAACGGTTCGACGAGCGCCCTGCGGGAGTACGGGCTCCACGTGGGGCACGACGAGCGGTACGAGCTGAGCGCCGAGTACTGGTCGATCGTCAAGCGCCTCACGGCCGGCGAGGTCTTCGACCACAAGGGCCGCTTCTACGAGCTCAAGGACGCCGGCGCCTCCTTCCGCGACCTGCGGCCCGTGCAGGAACCGCACGTCCCGCTCTGGTTCGGCGGCTCCTCGGCGCCGGGCATCGAGATGGCCGCCGAGCACGTCGACGTCTACCTGACCTGGGGCGAGCCGCCGCACCTGCTGAAGGAGAAGCTCGACCACGTACGGGCCAGGGCTGCGGCCCACGGACGCACCCTCCGGATCGGCCTGCGGCTCCACCTCGTCGTCCGCGACACCGAGGACGAGGCGTGGGCGGCGGCCGACCGGCTGCTGGACGTGACCAGCCAGGAGACGTACGCCCGGCAGCTCGGCGGGCGGGCGGACGAGGACGGCGTCGGCTGGCAGCGCCAGTTCCGGCAGCACGGCGGCAGGGTCCCCGCGCGCGCCCGCGAGCTGGAGACCCACCCGAACCTGTGGCCCGGCATGAGTCTCTTCCGGCCCGGGCCCGGCACGGCGGTCGTCGGATCCGCCGCGCAGGTCGTGGAGCGGCTCCAGGAGTACCAGGAGCTGGGCGTGGACACGTTCATCCTGTCGGGGAACCCGCTCCTGGAGGAGGCGTACCGGGTCGCCGAAACGGTCCTGCCGGCCCTCGGCGTCCGGCATTGATGAAACGTTGAGAGGGCGTTTAGGCCGCCGGAGCACCGTAGGGGGCATGCAGACGGATACCGACACGCTGACCGCCCCCGAACTCTCCTGGCGCGAGAACGCCCTGTGTGCCCAGGCGGGGCCGGAGTTCTTCTTCCCGGCCCCCGGCTCCTCGACCCGCGAGGCCAAGCAGCTGTGCGGGGCGTGCGAGGGGCGCGTGGCATGCCTGGACTACGCGCTCAGCAACGACGAGCGCTTCGGGGTCTGGGGCGGGCTCTCCGAGAAGGAGCGCGTGCGCCTCAGGCGGCAGCAGACGCGCCGCTGAGCCGCACCCACGGGGGGTGCGGCTCAGCGGGCGCTTCGTCCGGGAGGGGCGAAGCGCGGGTGTGAGGGGTGGGCGCGCGAGGGCTCAGCCGGCGGCGCGGGAGGCCATGCGGGCCTTGCGGGCCGCGAGCTTCTCGTCGAACTTGCTCGCCTCGCTGTCCAGGCCGTTCATGTACAGACCCAGCTCCTCCTGGGCGCGCAGCCCGTCCGGGCCGAGGCCGTCGATCTGGAGGACCTTGAGGAAGCGCAGGACGGGCTGGAGCACGTCGTCGTGGTGGATGCGCATGTTGTAGATCTCGCCGATCGCCATCTGCGCGGCGGCCCGCTCGAAGCCGGGCATGCCGTGGCCGGGCATCCGGAAGTTCACGACCACGTCCCGCACGGCCTGCATGGTCAGGTCGGGGGCGATCTCGAAGGCCGCGCCCAGCAGGTTGCGGTAGAAGACCATGTGCAGGTTCTCGTCGGTCGCGATGCGCGCGAGCATCCGGTCGCAGACCGGGTCGCCGGACTGGTGTCCGGTGTTGCGGTGCGAGATGCGGGTGGCGAGCTCCTGGAAGGCGACGTACGCCACGGAGTGCAGCATCGAGTGCCGGTTGTCGGACTCGAAGCCCTCGCTCATGTGCGACATCCGGAACTGCTCCAGCTTGTCCGGGTCGACGGCGCGGGAGGCGAGGAGGTAGTCGCGCATGACGATGCCGTGACGGCCCTCCTCGGCGGTCCAGCGGTGCACCCAGGTGCCCCAGGCGCCGTCACGGCCGAAGAGGCTGGCGATCTCGTGGTGGTAGCTCGGGAGGTTGTCCTCGGTGAGCAGGTTGACCACGAGGGCGATCTTGCCGATCTCGGTGACCTTCGACTGGGACGGGTCCCAGGCCTCGCCGTCCTCGAAGAGGCCCGGGAAGTTCCGGCCGTCGGACCACGGCACGTACTCGTGCGGCATCCAGTCCTTGGTGACCTTGAGGTGCCGGTTGAGCTCCTTCTCCACGACCTCTTCGAGCGCGTAGAGCAGGCGCGCGTCGGTCCACTCCGCCGAGCTGCCGAGGTGGGGAGAGGTGAGCGTCACGGGGACTCCTGGGGACGGAGAAGGGCGTACGGAATTACCTACGGCTTCGTAGGTTACGAGACCGTAGGTTAAGGCTCCGTAAGGCGTCGGCCAAGCCCGTCCTGGCGATGTCCGGTTACGTTCCGTTATGTGTGCTGCTCCGGCGGGGGGCCGGAGACGCAGGTCACGTCAGCGCGACGGTGCGGGCAACTACTCAGAGCAGGTGATCGGCCGCACCCGCCTTCACCGCGCAGATGAGTGCGCGGAGCGCCTCGGCGGAGTCGGTCACGTACGCGTCGGGGGCCAGGGTCGAGCCGATGTAGGCCTGTCCGGAGTCGTCGATCCCGAAGCGGAAGCAGTTGGCGCCCTCGCTGCAGAAGGCCTCGCTCCAGTCGATCCGGACGGGGGTGCGGGGGGCGGTCGGGACGTTCATGTGGGGGCGGTCCTTCACAGATCCTGGGCGATGGTGCGTATGAACGCGCGCGACTCGTTCGTGGACAGAGCGAGCCCGCGCAGTCGGTCGAGCAGGCCGCGGTAGCGGCGGAGCTGCATGTCGGCGTCGAGGAGTATCGAGCCGTGCGAGGAGTCCAGCTGCACGGTGTCGAGCTGCGGCACCGGCGCGGCCACATAGGTGAACGACTGGCCCGCCCCGGGGAAACCCCCCGCGGCGAACGGGATGACGCGGACGGTGACGGTGTCCCGCTCGGCGTACGCGAGGATGTGCTCCAGC
The DNA here is from genome assembly GCF_040641575.1 of Streptomyces sp. NPDC020807. NCBI lineage: Bacteria > Bacillati > Actinomycetota > Actinomycetes > Kitasatosporales > Streptomycetaceae > Streptomyces > Streptomyces sp. NPDC020807. The sequence continues at coordinate 115,874 of NZ_JBFADU010000008.1, read as the reverse complement.
TGGGCCCGGGCGATCTTCGGTCCGCCGAACTGCATGCGCAGCGCCGCCTCGTGGATCACGGCCTCGTAGAGCACGGGCCGGTCCCGGTCGAGGACCTCCTGGCGGCGCAGCCGCAGGGCGAGCCGGGCCTCCAGGTCGGGGGAGGGGAGCAGGGGGACGGCGGTGTCGAAGACGGCCCGCGCGTGCTCCTCGGTCTGGAGGAGGCCGGGGATGTGCGTGGTGACCGCGGTGTGCAACTCCGACGCGTGGAACTCCAGTTCGGCGATGTCGATCAGCGCGGGGGGGAGCAGCCCCTTGTGCTCCTCCCACCAGCCGCGGTCGCGCTCCTGCGCCATGCCGGCGAGCAGGTCGACGAGGGTCGTGTCGGGGCAGCCGTAGTTGAAGGCGAGGGTGCGGACGCGCTCGGCGCTGATGCCGAAGCGGCCGGACTCGACGTTGGGGATGCGGGTCCGGTCCACGCCCAGGAGGGCGGCGGCCTGTTGGGCCGACATGCCCGATTGCTCGCGCAGTTTGCGCAGTTCGCTCCCGAGGCGCTGCTGTCGCGCGGTCGGGCTGCTCCTGGGTGGCACGCTCGAACTCCCCTGTTCGTTCCGTTTCGCCGCCGATCCGGCGGGATGGCGGCTTCGGCCGGAATGGCACGAGTACACGCAAGTAGTAGCACTGTGCTCCGCTCTTGCGCTACGGTCGGTAGCGCAAGTCTCACACGGGGCGACTGTGACCGTGTGCGCGTACCCCCCCAATGCGCAAGAAATGTGAGCAACTCGATGAAGGGCGCCACGCGCTGCCTCCCGGACGCCGCAACGGCCGGGCCCATACCTCCCGCGACGGAGAACCTCAGCTACTCGATGCGCCTGCCCGGCGGGGCCTACTGCGCGGGCCTCGCCCGCGAGGCGGTCCGCACGCTCCTGACGCGGCACGGCCTCTCCGAACTCTGCGAGACCGCCGCCCTCGCCGCGTCCGAACTCGTCGCCGCCGCCTACCGGTTCACCCCCGACCGGGAGATGCTCCTGCGGATCCGCTGGCAGTACGACGCGCTGCGGATCGTGCTCTACGACCAGCACCCGGCGCACTCCTCGTCCCTCGCCGCCGAGGAATGCCGCGACCGCCGCAGCCGCAGCATGTGGCTGCTGGCCGCGGCGGTCGACGCGGAGGGCGGTGACTGGGGCCTGGCTCCCGTGCTCACGCCGGGCGGCGGAACCAAGTCCTGGGCCTTACTCCACCGTTAGTGATCAAACCTGGCGACGCGCCCCGCCCGGTGACGCCGACCCGCCGCGTCCCCGTCGTCCGCACGCCCCTTTCCTCCGCTCCTCCTCTCCTCTCCTGACCTCTCCTCGCTTCCCCCTCAGTGCACCGAGGTCACTCCTCTGACCTCCTCCGCCGTCGTCGGCCGCAGCTCACCGTCGAGCAGCAGCCAGCGAGTGATCCCCAGCGACTCCAGGAACGTCACGTCGTGGCTCGCCACGACCAGCGCCCCCTCGTAGGCGTCCAGAGCCGCCGTCAGCTTCCGCACCGACGCCATGTCCAGGTTGTTCGTCGGCTCGTCCAGCATCAGCAGCTGCGGAGCCGGCTCCGCCAGGAGCAGCGCCGCGAGCGTCGCCCGGAAACGCTCCCCGCCCGAAAGGGTCCCCGCGGGCTGGTCGGCCCGCGCTCCCCGGAAGAGGAACCTCGCCAGCCGCGCCCTGATCGCGTTCTGCGTCGCCGCGGGCGCGAAACGGGCCACGTTCTCCACCACGCTCAGCCCGTCGTCGAGCACGTCGAGCCGCTGCGGCAGGAAGCGGAGCGGTACCCGCGCGTCGGCCTCGCCCGACACCGCCTCCACCTCCCCGGCGATCGTCCGGAGCAGGGTCGTCTTGCCCGCCCCGTTCCGGCCCACGAGCGCGATCCGCTCAGGACCCCGCAGCGCGAACTCGCCGGCCACCTTCGCCCCGTACCGCAGCTCCAGGTCGCGCAGGTAGAGCACCTCGCGGCCCGGCGGCACCGAGGTGCGGGGCAGCTCGACGCGGATCTCGTCGTCGTCGCGGACGGCCTCCACCGCCGCGTCGAGCCGCTCCCGTGCCTCGGACAGCCGCTCCGCGTGCAGGGTGCGGTGCTTGCCGGCCGCGACCTGGGCGTCGCTCTTGCGGCCGTTCGCCACGATCTTCGGCACGACCTTGTTGTCGAAGCTCTTCTGCGCGAAGCGCTTGCGGCGAGCCAACTTCACCTGCGCGTCGGAGAGTTCGCGCTTCTGGCGTTGTACGTCGGCCTCGGCGACGCGCACCATGCGCTCCGCCGCCTCCTGCTCGGCGGCGAGCGCCGTCTCGTACGCCGACCAGGCACCTCCGTACCAGGTCACCTCGCCGTCCCGCAGGTCGGCGATCTGGTCGACGCGCTCCAGGAGTTCACGGTCGTGGCTGACCACGACCAGGACCCCCGACCAGTTCTCCACGGCTTCGTAGAGACGGGCCCGGGCGTGCCGGTCCAGGTTGTTCGTCGGTTCGTCGAGGAGGAGCACGTCGGGCCGGGCGAGGAGGAGCGCCGCGAGGCGGAGCAGTACCGACTCGCCGCCCGAGACCTCGCCCACGGTCCGGTCGAGACCGACCGTGTCCAGGCCGAGCTGGTCGAGCGTGGCACGGGCCCGCTCCTCCACGTCCCAGTCGTCCGCGAGGGTGGTGAAGTGCTCCTCCGCAGGGTCGCCGGACTCGATCGCGTGCAGCGCGGCGCGCTTCTCGGCGATGCCGAGGATCTCGTCGACCCGGCGCGAGGTGTCCAGGACGAGGTTCTGCGGCAGGTATCCGAGTTCGCCCGTGACGCGGACGGTGCCCGAGGCCGGGGTCAGCTCCCCGGCGATCAGCTTGAGCAGGGTCGACTTGCCGGAGCCGTTGACGCCGACGAGTCCGGTCCGTCCGGGGCCGACCGTGAGGCGGAAGCCGTCGAGGACCTCGGAGCCGTCGGGCCAGGAGAAGGAGAGGGCGGTGCAGGTGATGAACGTGGGGTGATGCGCCATGGAGGCCTCCCGGTCGCGCGTGAGCGTGGAATGGTCATCGCGTGGAGACACCGGGGCGCGGGCAGGTCGTCCGTCGGGAACCGTCTGTCAGGAACGGCTCGTACGCCGAGGTCGAGAACGGCACACGCGGCACAGGGGGCACGCGCGGCTCGGTGTCTCAAACCTCAGACGAGCAACGTCCTTCTCCGATCGGGTGACGACAAGGTCGATGTCGACGGTACGACCCCGACCGGGGAAGGGCAAATGAATTGAACCGGGCGTCGGACGACGCGCCTACGCGAGGAGCCGCGCGAGGTCCCCGTCCCAGTCCAGGTACTGGTGCTCGCGGCCCGCCGGCACCAGGTCCTCCGACCGCTCCAGGAACCGCCGCAGCTCCGAGGTCCGCACGTGGACCATCGCCACCCCCTCCGGGGCGTGGAACTCGACGACCGTGCGGTCGTACCCGTACGGCCGCAGGCGCACGTCCCCGTCACCGGCCGGCCGGTCGACACCCTCGACGAGCAGTTCCCGTGCGAAGGCCCACGACACCTCGACGCCCTCCAGCGTCGCCGGGGGCGGGAACGCCATGCTCACGGCGTACGGATCCTCGCGGTCGTACCGCAGGGTGGCGGGGACGGTCTCCATGCGGGGGCAGGAAGCGACCAGACGGGCCTGCACGGACTGTTCGATGACGGCGGACAAGACCGGCTCCTCTCGCGGGCTTCGGATCCTGTGCGTCTCCCCGACACCAGGGCACCTGACACCAGAAAGGACGAGCGGGAGCACGGGAACGTGCACTCGGAGAGCACGTGAGCTGCGTCACCGTACGCGTCGGCCGCCTCGTTCCCGCACGTCAGCGGTACCGGCCGGCGTCAGCGCGCGTCAGCGGGGGGAGCGCGAGTCAGCGCGGGAGCACGCGTCAGCGCTCGTCGGCCGCGTCGTCGTCCGGCTCCGCGCAGGGACCCGAGTGGTCGCAGTACGGCTGGTTCCCCGACGCTCCGCAGCCGCACAGCACGACCCGCGTCTCGCGCCGGTCCCCGTGCGGGCCGGTCACCAGCAGCTCGCCGCGCACCACCAGCTGCCCCGAAGGCGTGCGGCGCACGCCGGTGGGGGAGTCCGGGAGCTCGGGGGCGGCGCCGTCCGGGCGGCGGCGGTACTGGAGCGCCCCCGACGGGCAGCGGCGGATCACCTCGGCGAGGGCGTCGGGACCGGCGGCGTCCGGCAGGATCCACGGCCGCCGCGCGAGGTCGAAGACCGCGGGCAGTCCGCGCACGCACTCGGCCGCGTGCAGACAGCGCCGCGGCTCGAAGGTGACGGTGATGCCCTCGCCCTCGTACTCCTTGAGCTTCGGCGGTTCCGGGGCGGGCGCGGACTCGGTCGTACGGTCGGTCATGCGGCCAGCCTAGGAACGGCGGGGGAGGTACGCACCCTGGACGGGGCCCGGCCGGGGACGCTAGCTTCCGGCGCCATGACGTCCAAGGGGAAGACGAGACGAATGATGTCGGTGGGGCTGATCGGGGCGGCGCTCGCGCTCACCCTCGCGGCACCCGCGCGCGCCGGGGAGACCCCCGCGGCGGCGGCCGGCTGGCAGCTCACACCGACCGGCACCGACGCCCGCTTCCGCGGGCTCGCGGCGGTCGACCGGGACACCGCCTGGGCGGCCGGCTCCCGGGGCACGGTCCTGCGCACCACCGACGGCGGGCGGAGCTGGCGCGACGTGTCGCCGCCCGGCGCGGGCGACCTGGAGCTCCGCGACGTGGAGGCCTTCGACGCCCGCAGGGCCGTCGTCCTCGCCATCGGCGAGGGCGAGGCGTCCCGCGTCCTGAGCACCGAGGACGGCGGCGCCACCTGGACCGAGTCCTTCCGGAACACCGACCCGCGCGCCTTCTACGACTGCCTGACCTTCTTCGACCGCCGCCACGGGCTCGCCATGAGCGACCCGGTCGACGGCAAGTACCGCATCCTCTCCACCAGCGACGGCGGCCGCTCCTGGGAGGTGCTGCCGAGCGCCGGGATGCCCGACGCGCTCCCCGGCGAGGCCGCGTTCGCGGCGAGCGGCCAGTGCCTGGTCTCGGCCGGTCCCCGCGACGTGTGGCTCGCCACCGGCGGCGGGGCGACGGCCCGGGTCCTGCACTCCGGCGACCGGGGCCTGACCTGGACCGCCACCGAGACGACGATCCCGGCGGGCGACCCGGCCCGGGGCGTCTTCGGCCTCGCCTTCCGCGACCGCACCCACGGCATCGCCGTCGGCGGCGACTACCGCAAGGACCAGCCGTCGCCGCGGGCGGCGGCGGCCAGTGGGGACGGCGGCCGGACCTGGACCGCCTCGGCCACGCCGCCGCCCGCCTACCGCTCGGGCGTCGCCTGGCTCCCGCACAGCAGGTCCGCCGCGCTCGCGGTCGGCCCGACCGGCACGGACCTGACCACCGACGGCGGCCGCACCTGGCGGACCGTCGACACCGGCTCGTACGACACGGTCGACTGCACGGTCGACGGCTCCTGCTGGGCCTCGGGCGAGAAGGGCCGCATCGCCCGGTTCGGCCGGCACTGACCCCGTCGCCCCCTCAGGACGAGGCTGGGATGCTGGGACCATGAACTCCGTGGACCCGGGATCCCCGCCTCTGCTCGTCGTGGACGGGGCCAACGTCGTGGGATCGGTGCCCGACGGCTGGTGGCGCGACCGGCGCGGGGCAGCCGAGCGGCTGCGCGACCGGCTGGCCGAGACCGGTGGTCCGGTGGACGCCCCGTACCCCGGCCCGTTCGAGATCGTCCTGGTCGTCGAGGGCCGCGCCCGCGGTGTCGCCTCCGTCCCCGGCGTGCGGGTCGAGGAGGCGACCGGCAGCGGCGACGACCTGATCGCCGAGCTCGCCGCGCACGCGAACGGCCGGCCGTGTCTCGTCGTCACGGCCGACCGCGAGCTGCGGCGGAGAGTGGAGGCGGCCGGCGCCCGCTGCACGGGCCCGCGCAGCCTGCCGAAGCCCTCGCCCGATCCGCCGGACACCCCCTGAGAGACACCCCCTAGGAGGGCAACTCCTCCCGGAACGGGGCGAGTCCGTCGACCGTCTTGGTCGCGTGGAACTCCGTGATCCGGTACGTGCACACGCCCCCGGCGGTGAACGGGTCGGCCGCCGTGATCTTCTCGATCTCCGCGCGGTCGACACCCGCGGCGAGGATCACCCCGCCGTCGCGCGGGTTCTTCCGCCCGGAGGCGAGGAACACGCCGGCGGCGTACTGCGCGTCGAGCCACTCGACGTGCGCGTCGAGGAGGACGTCGACGCGTTCGAGGGGCGCGGTGTAGGTCAATTCCAGTACGAACATGCCGGCCAGGCTACCGGGGCCCCCGACCGCCTAGGGTCCCCCTATGACGATCATCGGGATTCCGGCGGGCTGGCCCGCCGACGAGGGCGCCGCTCGGGACGTCCAGCGGGAGTTGCGGGCGCGGATCGTGCTCGGCGAGGAAGGGCCTGACGTCGGCCAGGGCCACGTCACCGGGCTCGACGTGGCCTACGACGACGAGCGGGACCTCGTCGCCGCCGCGGCCGTCGTGCTCGACGCGCGCACGCTCGCCGTGGTCGAGGAGGCGACGGCGGTCGGCCGGGTCTCCTTCCCGTACGTCCCCGGGCTCCTCGCCTTCCGGGAGATCCCGACCGTCCTCGCCGCGCTCGACGCCCTCACCGTCGACCCCGGCCTCCTCGTCTGCGACGGCTACGGCATCGCCCACCCGCGCCGCTTCGGCCTCGCGAGCCACATCGGCGTGCTCACCGGACGCCCGGCGATCGGCGTCGCCAAGAACCCCTTCACCTTCACGTACGAGCAACCCGGCGACGGGCGCGGCGAGTTCAGCGCCCTGCTCGCCGAGGGCGAGGAGGTGGGGCGGGCGCTGCGGACGCAGGCCGGGGTGAAGCCGGTGTACGTCTCCGTCGGTCACCGGGTCTCCCTGGAACGCGCCTGCGCCCACACCCTCCACCTCGCCCCGCGCTACCGCGTCCCCGAGACCACCCGGCACGCCGACTCCCTCTGCCGCAGGGCCCTGGAGGAGGCCCGGGCGAGGCACCCGGCGTGACGTCCCTCAGCTCCGGTGCGCCACCCGGAAGCGGATGCCCGCCGCGCTCAGCCGCTCGATGAGCGCGTCGCCCATCGCCACCGCCGTCGTCACCTGGCCCGCCGTCTTCGGCAGCGGGTCGAAGGCGAGGCAGAGCGCCGACTCGGCGAGCATCTTCGCCGTCTCGTCGTAGCCCGGGTCCCCGCCGGACACCTCGGTGAGGACCCGGCGTCCGCCGCCCTCGCCGACGAACCGCACCGAGAACCAGCTCCGCGCCCGCCGCTCGGCGGAGGGCCCGCGCCCCGGTTCGTAACGCTCCATCAGCCAACGCCGTACCGTCGGCAGTTGGGCGGCGACGGCGCCAGCGCCGACCGCCGCCGTGCCGCCGAGCGCCATCGGGAGCGTCTTGACGGAGGCGTAGTGGCGGTAGCGGAAGTCGGGGCCGTACCGGTCGAGACCGGCGGCCGAGCGCGCCACGACCTGGGGGTCGAGCGTCGGCAGCGGCAGCGCCCACGTGCCCATCTCCCGGCTGAACCGGGGCGCGCCCAGCGGTGACCGGGCCCTTCGCCCCACCAACCGGGGTGCGTGGAGCCGTCGTTCGCGCGCGGCCGCGAGCAGCTGCCGTCCCCGGCCGAGAGCCGTCAGGGCGGAGGCGAAGGTGCCGCCCGAGAACGTGGCGCCGGCCCGGACGAAGCCGTCCACGGTGACCGGTACGCCCTCCGGGAGCTGTCGGACCGTGAAGTACGCGCCCAGGTCGTGCGGGACGGAGTCGAAGCCGCAGGCGTGCACGATCCGGGCGCCGGTCTCCCGGGCGCGGGCGTCGTGGCGCACGTACATGAGGTCGACGAACTCGGCCTCGCCGGTCAGGTCCAGGTAGTCCGTGCCCGCCTCCGCGCAGGCGGCGACGAGCCCCTCCCCGTACCAGACGTACGGTCCGACCGTCGTCGCCACGACCCGGGCCGACCCGGCGAGCGCGCGCAGCGACTCGGGGTCGCCCGCGTCGGCGACGACCAGCGGCAGCTCGGCGCAGTGCGGCCACCGGGCGGCGAGCCGCTCGCGCAGCGCCGTGAGCCCGGCCCGGTTGCGGCCCGCGAGGGCCCAGCGGCACCCGGCGGGGGCGTGCTCTGCCAGGTACTCGGCGGTCAGCCCGCCGACGAAACCGGTGGCCCCGAAGAGCACCACGTCGTACTCCCGGGCCCCGTCCTCGTGCGGCTCCACGGCCCCGCCCTCGTGTGAAGTCACGCCCGCCCCTGTCTCCATCGAGCCCCTCGTTCCGGCCGTCACGCCACCGCCCCGCGCGGTCGTCGTCGGCGGAGGATAGCGGAAGGCGCGGTCCCGGCCGCCGGAGCCCCGCGCCGTACAGATTTCCAAGCGCTTGCTCGGCCAGGGGGCTTGTGCCGAGTGGAACACGTTCCTAGCATCTCCGGTGTTACATCATTGGTGTCACACACTCCTGGGGGCTCGATGAGCACGACGCGCACCGCCCGCAACGGCCCGCTCGCCGGGATCCGTGTCGTCGAACTCGCCGGCATCGGCCCCGGCCCCTTCGCCGCCATGCTCCTCGCCGACCTCGGCGCCGACGTGGTCCGCGTCGACCGCCCCGGCGGCGCCGGCCTCGGCATCGACCCGGCCCGCGACCTCACCAACCGCAACAAGCGCTCGGTCCTCGTCGACCTCAAGAGCGAGGCCGGGGTCGCCACCGTGCTCGACCTCGTCGACCGTGCGGACATCCTCGTCGAGGGCTACCGGCCCGGCGTCGCCGAGCGCCTCGGCGTCGGCCCCGAGGCCTGCCTCGCCCGCAACCCCCGCCTCGTCTACGGCCGCATGACCGGCTGGGGCCAGGAGGGCCCGCTCGCCGCGACCGCCGGACACGACATCGGGTACATCGCGCTCACCGGCGCCCTCGGCATGATCGGCCCCGACCCCGAGGGCCCGCCCACCGTCCCCGCCAACCTCGTCGGCGACTACGCGGGCGGCTCGCTCTACCTCGTCGTCGGCGTCCTCGCCGCCCTCCAGCACGCCCGCGCCCACGGCGAGGGCCAGGTCGTCGACGCCGCCATCGTCGACGGCACCGCCCACCTCACCACCATGATCCACGGCATGCTCGCGGCCGGCGGCTGGCAGGACCGCAGGGGAGTCAACCTCCTCGACGGCGGCTGTCCCTTCTACGGCGTGTACGAGACGTCCGACGGCGGCCACATGGCCGTCGGCGCCCTGGAGCAGCGCTTCTACGCCGAGTTCGCCCGCCTCCTCGGCCTCGGCGAGGCCCAGGAGGCGCGCGGGGACCTCGCCCGCTGGCCCGAGCTCCGCGCCGCCGTCGCCGAGCGCTTCCGGAGCCGTACCCGCGAGGAGTGGACCGCCGTCTTCGACGGCTCCGACGCCTGCGTCGCCCCCGTCCTCTCCCTCCGCGAGGCACCGGACCACCCGCACCTCGCCGCCCGCGCCACCTTCACCGAGCACGACGGCCTCGTCCAGCCGGCCCCCGCGCCCCGCTTCTCCGCCACCCCCGGCACGATCCGCCGGGGCCCCGCCCTGCCGGGCGCCGACACCGCCGAGGTCGCCGACGACTGGGCCGTACCCGCCCTCAAGACCCAGGATCAGGAGTCCGCACAGTGAAGCGTCAGATCTACTCCGAGGACCACGAGGCCTTCCGCGCGGTCGTCCGCACCTTCCTGGAGAAGGAGGTGCTGCCCCACTACGAGCAGTGGGAGAGGGACGGCGTCGTCTCCCGCGAGGTCTGGCGCGCCGCCGGCCGGCAGGGCCTCCTCGGCATCGCCGTCGACGAGGAGTACGGAGGCGGCGGCAACCCCGACTTCCGCTACGGGGCCGTACTCGCCGAGGAGTTCACCCGCGCCGGCGCCCCCGGGCTCGCCATCGGCCTCCACAACGACATCATCGGCCCCTACCTCACCTCCCTCGCCACCGACGAGCAGAAGCGCCGCTGGCTCCCCGGCTTCTGCTCCGGCGAGACGATCACCGCCATCGCCATGACCGAACCCGGCGCGGGCTCCGACCTCCAGGGCATCCGGACGACCGCCGAGGACCACGGCGACCACTGGATCCTCAACGGCTCCAAGACCTTCATCTCCAACGGCATCCTCGCCGACCTGGTGATCGTCGTCGCCCGCACCACCCCCGAGGGCGGCGCCCACGGCCTCTCCCTCCTCGTCGTCGAGCGCGGGGCCGAGGGCTTCGAACGCGGCCGGAACCTCGACAAGATCGGCCAGAAGTCCCAGGACACCGCCGAACTCTTCTTCACGGACGTCCGCGTCCCCAAGGAGAACCTGCTCGGCGAGCTCAACGGCGCCTTCGTCCACCTCATGACCAACCTCGCCCAGGAACGCCTGGCCATTGCCGTCGCCGGCATCGCCGGGGCCGAACACCTCCTGGAGCTCACCACCCGGTACGTCAAGGAGCGCGAGGCCTTCGGACGCCCGCTCGCCCGGCTCCAGCACGTCCGCTTCGAGATCGCCGAGATGGCCACCGAGTGCGCCGTCACCCGCACCTTCGTCGACCGCTGCATCGAGGAGCACACGGAGGGCGCGCTCGACGCCGTCCACGCCTCCATGGCCAAGTGGTGGGCGACCGAGCTCCAGAAGCGGGTGGCCGACCGGTGCCTGCAACTGCACGGCGGATACGGCTACATGAGCGAATTCCCGGTCGCCCGCGCCTTCACCGACGGCCGGATCCAGACCATCTACGGCGGCACGACCGAGATCATGAAGGAGATCATCGGCCGTTCCCTCCTCGGCTGACCTCCCGCCGCTCCTCCTTCTCACCCTCACCGCGAAAGGCTTCTCGTGAGCACCGAAGCGTACGTGTACGACGCGATCCGCACCCCGCGCGGACGCGGCAAGGCCAACGGCTCCCTGCACGGCACCAAGCCGATCGACCTGGTCGTCGGCCTCATCCGGGAGATCCAGGCCCGTCACCCCGAGCTCGACCCGGCCGCGATCGACGACATCGTCCTCGGCGTCGTCGGCCCGGTCGGCGACCAGGGCTCCGACATCGCCCGGATCGCCGCCATCGCCGCCGGACTGCCCGACACCGTCGCCGGCGTCCAGGAGAACCGCTTCTGTGCCTCCGGCCTCGAAGCGGTCAACATGGCCGCGATGAAGGTCCGCTCCGGCTGGGAGGACCTCGTCCTCGCCGGCGGCGTCGAGTCCATGTCCCGCGTGCCGATGGCCTCCGACGGCGGCGCCTGGTTCGCCGACCCGATGACCAACCTGGAGACCAACTTCGTCCCCCAGGGCATCGGCGCCGACCTCATCGCCACCATCGAGGGCTTCTCCCGCCGCGACGTCGACGAGTACGCGGCCCTCTCCCAGGAGCGCGCCGCCGCCGCCGTCAAGGACGGCCGCTTCGCCCGCTCGGTCGTCCCCGTGAAGGACCGCGCGGGACTCACCGTCCTCGACCACGACGAGTTCATCCGCCCCGGCACCACCGCCGACACCCTCGCCCGCCTCAAGCCCTCCTTCAAGGACATCGGCGAGCTCGGCGGCTTCGACGCGGTCGCGCTGCAGAAGTACCACTGGGTCGAGGAGATCGACCACGTCCACCACGCGGGCAACTCCTCCGGCATCGTCGACGGCGCCTCGCTCGTCGCCATCGGCTCCAAGGAGGTCGGCGAGCGGTACGGGCTCCGCCCCCGCGCCCGGATCGTCTCGGCCGCCGTCTCCGGCTCCGAGCCGACCATCATGCTCACCGGCCCCGCCCCGGCGACCCGCAAGGCCCTCGCCAAGGCCGGCCTCACCATCGACGACATCGACCTCATCGAGATCAACGAGGCCTTCGCGGCCGTCGTCCTGCGCTTCGTCAAGGACATGGGCGTCTCCCTGGACAAGGTCAACGTCAACGGCGGCGCGATCGCGCTCGGCCACCCGCTCGGCGCCACCGGCGCGATGATCCTCGGCACCCTCGTCGACGAGCTGGAGCGCCAGGACAAGCGCTACGGCCTCGCCACCCTCTGCGTGGGCGGCGGCATGGGCATCGCCACCGTCGTCGAGCGCGTCTGACCGTCCCGTACCGCACCCCCTTCCACGGACTTCTACGGAGAAGCAGCAGTCATGAGCGAGAGCACCACCATCCGCTGGGAACAGGACGCGACCGGGATCGTCACCCTCGTCCTCGACGACCCGAACCAGTCCGCCAACACCATGAACGAGGCCTTCCGCGCCTCGATCACCGCCACCGCCGACCGCCTGGAGGCCGAGAAGGACTCCGTCCGGGGCATCATCTACACCTCCGCGAAGAAGACCTTCTTCGCGGGCGGCGACCTCAAGGACATGGTGAAGGCGGGCCCCGAGCACGCCCGGGCCATCTTCGAGTCCGCCCTGGAGATGAAGGACGCGCTCCGCCGCATCGAGACCCTCGGCAAGCCCGTCGTCGCCGCCATCAACGGCGCCGCGCTCGGCGGCGGCTACGAGATCGCGCTCGCCTCCCACCACCGGATCGCACTCGACGCCCCCGGCTCCAAGATCGGCCTGCCCGAGGTCACCCTCGGCCTCCTCCCCGGCGGCGGCGGGGTCACCCGTACCGTACGGCTCATGGGCATCACCGACGCCCTGCTCAAGGTGCTGCTCCAGGGCACCCAGTACGCCCCCAAGCGCGCCCTCGACAGCGGACTCGTCCACGAGATCGCCGCCACCCCCGAGGAGATGATGGCCAAGGCCATCGCCTTCATCGACACGCACCCCGAGTCCCAGCAGCCCTGGGACGTCCCCGGCTACCGGATCCCCGGCGGCACCCCGTCGAACCCCAAGTTCGCCGCCAACCTCCCGGCCTTCCCCGCCAACCTGCGCAAGCAGCTGAACGGCGCGCCCTACCCGGCGCCGAAGGCCATCATGGCCGCCGCCGTCGAGGGCTCCCAGGTCGACTTCGCCTCCGCGAGCGTCATCGAGAGCCGGTACTTCACCGAGCTCGTCACCGGCCGGACGGCGAAGAACATGATCCAGGCGTTCTTCTTCGACCTCCAGGCCGTCAACGCGGGCGCGAGCCGCCCCAAGGGCGTGGAGAAGCGCCCGGTCCGCAAGGTCGCCGTGCTCGGCGCGGGCATGATGGGCGCCGGCATCGCGTACTCCTGCGCCCGCGCGGGCATCGAGGTCGTCCTCAAGGACGTCTCCGCCGAGTCGGCGGCGAAGGGCAAGGCGTACTCCGAGAAGCTCTGCGCGAAGGCGGTCTCCCGGGGCCGTACGACCCAGGAGAAGGCGGACGCCCTCCTCGCCCGCATCACGCCGACCGCCGAGGTCGCCGACCTGGCCGGCTGCGACGCGGTCATCGAGGCCGTCTTCGAGGACACCTCGCTCAAGCACAAGGTGTTCCAGGAGATCCAGCACGTCGTCGCCCCCGACGCGCTGCTCTGCTCCAACACCTCCACGCTCCCCATCACCGCCCTCGCCGAGGGAGTCGAGCGCCAGGCCGACTTCATCGGCCTGCACTTCTTCTCGCCGGTCGACAAGATGCCGCTCGTCGAGATCATCAAGGGCGAGCGCACCGGCGACGAGGCCCTGGCCCGCGCGTTCGACCTGGTCCGCCAGATCAACAAGACGCCGATCGTCGTCAACGACTCGCGCGGCTTCTTCACCTCGCGGGTCATCGGCCACTTCATCAACGAGGGCGTCGCCATGGTCGGCGAGGGCGTCGAGCCCGCCTCCGTCGAGCAGGCGGCCGCGCAGGCCGGCTACCCGGCGAAGGTCCTCTCCCTGATGGACGAGCTGACCCTCACGCTCCCGCGCAAGATCCGCAACGAGACGCGGAAGGCGATCGAGGAGGAGGGCGGCGTCTGGGTCACGCACCCGGCGGAGGCCGTCATCGACCGCATGGTCGACGAGTTCGGCCGCCCGGGCCGCAGCGGCGGGGCGGGCTTCTACGACTACGACGAGACCGGCAAGCGCGGAAAGCTCTGGCCCGGCCTGCGCGAGCACTACAGCAAGCCCGGGTACGAGATCCCGTTCCGCGACATGCAGGAGCGGATGCTCTTCTCCGAGGCGCTCGACACCGTCCGCCTCTTGGAGGAAGGCGTCCTCACCTCCGTCGCCGACGCGAACATCGGCTCCATCATGGGCATCGGCTTCCCCGCGTGGACCGGCGGCGTGCTCCAGTACGTCAACGGCTACGAGGGCGGGCTCCCCGGCTTCGTGGCGCGCGCCCGCGAGCTGGCGGAGACGTACGGCGAGCGGTTCGCCCCGCCGGCGCTCCTCGTCGAGAAGGCCGAGCGCGGCGAGGTCTTCACGGACTCCTGAACGCCGAACGCAGCTCCTCGCTCAGCGAGCGCTGGAACGCGGTGACGAGGGCCTGGACCACCATCGGCTGCATGTGCGCCGAGAGCGACTTCATCGCCGTCAGGTGGTCCGGGTCCTCCCCGCTCTCCCGGTACGGGTTCCACACCTCGTCCCGGAAGAGCCGGGAGAGCTCCTGGGCGGCGGAGCGGGCGTGCTCCAGGAGCGCGGTCCGGGCGGCGAGGATCGTCTCGTGGGCGATGGGCACGTCGAGCAGTTCGACCCCGAGCCGCAGCAGGGAGGCGTCCAGCCGGTACGTGGCGGGGTCGTCGGTCCTCTCCAGCACCCCCATGGCGGCGAGCCGCTCCACGTCCTCCTCGCCGAGGGCCCGCCCGGCCCGCCGCTCCAGCTCCCGCGCGGTGATCGACTCGGCCGAATCGGGCGCCCAGGACGCGACGAGCGCGCGGTGGATGGCGAGGTCCTGCGCGCTGAGGTCGGCGGGCAGCTGCTCCAGGTACCGCTCGATGGCGGCGAGCGTCATCCCCTGCCGCTGGAGCTCCTCGATGAGGGCGAGCCGGGCCAGGTGGTCGGCCCCGTAGTGCCCGACCCGCCGCGCGCCGATGACGGGCGGCGGCAGGAGCCCCCGGGTCCCGTAGAACCGCACGGTCCGCACGGTCACGCCGGCCCGGGCGGCCAACTCGTCCACGGTGTACACGATCGAGTCCATGGTGGAACAGTATTGCTGTCTCACCAGAGCTGTAAAAGGTGTCTCACACGGGCGCCGCGGGCGCCACGGCCGCCTCCACCGCGGTGAAGGTGACGCCGTGGTCGGCGAGGACCTCGGCGACGACCCCGCCGGTGGTGGTGAGCGCCAGGAGGAGGTGCTCGTCGCCGATCTCGCGGTCCTTGCGGGCGAGGGCGACGCGGAGCGACTTCTCCAGGACGGTCTTCGCCTCGCGCGAGAACCGCGGGGATCCGCTCCGTCGCCCGGCCAGCGCCCCGACCCCATGGGTCTCCTCGACCCGCTCGACGATCGCGCCGACGTCGATCCCGAGGGAGGCGAGGGCCTCGGCGTCGGCCCGCGAGAGCCCGGCCCGGCGCCGGGCCTCGGCGAGGCCGGCGAGCAGGGAGCCACGCCGCTCGGGCGGGCACAGCGCGCGAATCGCCGAGGCGGCCGGGGTGCCCTCCCGGTCGAGCAGGGCGAGCAGCAGATGCTCCTCGCCGACGGCGGGCGCCCCACCCCGCTCCGCGTGCTCGACCGCACCCCTGACCACGTCCCGCGCGGCCTTCGTGAACCGTTCGAACATCACTGCCTCCCGTACTTCTTGTGGACGGCCTGCCGACTGACCCCGAGCTCGGCAGCGATCTCCTGCCACGACCACCCCTGGTTGCGCGCACTGCGCACCTGGACGGCCTCCAGCTGTTCCAACAACCGCCGCAAGGCGGAGACGGCCCGCAGCCCCACCCGGGGATCACGGTCACCGGCCCGCGCGGCGAGATCGGTCGCATCGCTCATGCTTGTCAATCTAGGTTGACAAGCGGGGCGTGTCAACCTCGGTTGACACGGAGGGCGTGAAAGAGCCGAGGCCCGTCGTGCGGACCTCGGCTTGCGGGACTCAGTAACCGAGCACCGGGTAGTGGTCCGACAGGTTGGTGTACGTGTACGAGGTGCCCCAGCTGGTGACCGTCCAGGGGGTGGTGGTCTCAGGGACCACCTCGTTCGTCCAGTTCGACGGGCGGGCGTTGCCGGAGCGGTACAGGACGTAGTCGAGGTCCTCGCGGGGGTCGTCGGGGTAGCGCTCCGACGCGATCGAGTTCCGGTCGGTGTCGAAGGAGTACGGGTGGCCCGTGCGGGCGTCCGTGTCCGCCAGGCCCGCGTCGGCGAGCATCGTCGCGTACTCGGGGGTCCGCGAGTCGACGTTCATGTCGCCCGCGACGATCACCTGCTCGCCCGCCGGGATGTTCTTCGCGTCGAGGAACGCGTCCATCGCCTTGAACTGGCGGCTGCGCATCTGCGCCGCCTCGCCCGCCGAGCACCCCGGGTCCGTGGACTGCGCGTGCGTGCCGACCACGTGGACCCGGGTCCCGTTCACGTCCAGGACGGTGTAGACGAAGCCCTTGTTCGAGTACCAGTCCGCGCCGCACGCGTCCTTGTAGACGTACTGCTCCTTGCGGACGATCGGCCACTTGCTGAGGACCGCCACCCCGCCGTCCTCCGGCGTCGTCGCCGAGTAGGCGCCGGACGTCGCGTCCCAGCCCGTCTTGGAGCGGCCCATGACCGGCGTCTGGTAGGGGTACCGACCCGCGGCGTTCGCCTTCAGCGCGTCCGAGGAGGAGTTGTCGAAGGCCTCCTGGACCACGACGACGTCCTGGCCCTGGAAGAAGGGCGCGGCGGGGATCGCCTTGGCCCGGTGGTCCTGGCCCCAGTTCGGGTAGAGCGTCTTCGAGAAGAGGAAGGTGTTGTACGTGAGGACCTTCAGGCGCGGCGGGGCGGCCGTCGCGCCGGTCGTGGCGCTCGCGACGGGGGAGGCGGCCACGAGGGTCGCCGCGGCGAGCGCGAGCGAGAGGACGGCACCGGGGGCGCGGCGGATCGCGGTGAGGGTCAAGGCAACTCCCATGCGGGTGTGGGGGGTTGGATCTGGCGAGCCACATACAACCAGCCGGAGTTACCTTCGGGTAGCTTTCCGGTGCCGGGAATCTTGCCGAGTTCGCACATCCGCGCCAACTCTCTGGCCGGTGTCTGAATTGTCACTTTTTGGAACAGGTAGAATGCGCGCATGACCCTCGCGAACTCCTACGTCTTCAAGACCGACCTCGGTCCCCTCAACCCCGTCTGGGCCGAGCTCATCCTCGGAGCCGTGCTGTTCGGGCTGACCTTCCTCTTCATGGCCAAGGCCATCCTGCCCAAGATCAAGCGCACGCTCGACCAGCGCGACGACGCGATCGAAGGCGGCTCCGAGCGCGCCGACGACCTCCGCTCCGAGGCCACCCAGATCCGTGAGCAGTACGAGGCCGAGCTCGCCGAGGCCCGCCACGAGGCCGCGCGCATCCGCTCCAAGGCCGTCGAGGAGGGCTCGGCCGCCATCGCCGCCGCCCGCGCCGAGGGCACCGCCGAGCGCGAGGCCATCCTCGCCGCCGGCACCGAGAAGATCGCCGCCGAGCGCGCCGCCGCCGAGCGCGAGCTCACCGCCGACGTCGACGCCTGGGCCCACGCCCTCGCCGCCCGCATCGTCGGCGAGCCGGTCGGAGCCGACCGTTCCTGACGTTCACACTTCCCCTGGAGGGGCCGTCCCGGCGTAACGCCGGGGGCGGCCCCTTCGTCGTACCCGCCGAGGCATGCTGGAGTCGTCGTGAGGAGCAAACCCATGGAGCACGCGCCCGTCCCCCCGCCCCCGGGCGGAGTCCTCTGGACCGTCGCGGGGGACATCCGCGCGCTCCTCATGCTCCCCGCCGCCCTCACCCTCCAGGTCGCCCGTCCCGCCATCGGCGCCGGCGTCGACGACCACTCCGTCTTCCGCACCGACCCCTGGGGGCGAGGCGAGCGCTCCCTCCGCTCGCTCCAGCTCTGGATCTACGGCGGTGAGGACGCCGCGGAGGAGGGACGCCGCCTCCGCGAGCTGCACCGCACCATCCAGGGCACCGACGCCCACGGCCGCCGCTACCACGCCCTGACCCCGGCCCACTACTCCTGGGTCCACGCCACCGGCTTCCCGGTCTACCGGCACGGGCTCCGCCTCCTCGCCCGGCCCCTCACCGAGGCGCAGGAGCGGCAGCTGTACGCCGAGTGGCTCCAGGTCGGCCGGATCCTCGGCATCCACGACCGGGACATGCCGCAGACGGTCGAGGAGTTCTGGCCGTACTACCGCAAGGTCCTCGCCGACGAGATCGAGGCCACCGTCGTCGTGCGGGAGCTCCTCGACACCGACGCCCCGGTACCCGCCCCGGACCGCGGCCCCCTGCCCGTCCGGCTCGCCCTGCGGGCCCTCTGGCCCGTCCTGCGCCGCCCCTTCCTGCGGCTGCGGGCCTTCCTCGCCGTCGGCCTCATGCCGCCGGACGCCCGCGCGGCCATCGGCCTGGAGTGGACGGACGCCCAGGAGCGCGCCCTGCGCCGCCTCGCCCGGGCGGTCCGCGCCGTCGTCCCCGTACTCCCCGAGCGGCTGCGCTACCTCCCCCTGGCCCGGAAGGCGCGCGGGGCCGCCCGCCGCGCGCGGCGCTGACGGACGGCCCCGACGGCGAAAGGACCGGTCAGTGGTCGTGGACCGTGTTCGTCGCCGCGATCTTCTTCCACGACTTCGGCTGCGCCGGCTTCGCGGCGGTCCGCGGCACGCCGAACGCGGTCGCCCCCGCCGCCTCCTCCGCCGCCGTCGGCTCCGCCGGCTTCGACGGCTGGTACAGCCACGTGTCGAAGAGGTCCGCCAGCTGCCTGCCGGAGACCTTCTCCGCGTACGCGACGAAGTCCGAGACCCGCGCGTTGCCGTAGGCGAACTCCTGCGGCCAGCCCTTCAGGACCGCGAAGAAGTCCTCGTCGCCGATCTCGTTGCGCAGCGCCTGGAGCGCCAGCGCGCCCCGGTCGTAGACGGCCTGGTGGAACTGGTTGTCCGCGCCCGGGTCACCCGGCTTCACCGTCCAGAACGGGTCGTCGGCGGTCCGGGTGGCGTACACGTAGTCCGCCAGCTCCTGCGCCGTGCCCTCGCCCTCCTTCTCCGACCACAGCCACTGGCTGTAGCGCGCGAAGCCCTCGTTGATCCAGATGTCCTTCCAGTCGCGGACGGACACGGAGTCGCCGTACCACTGGTGCGCGAGCTCGTGCACGACCACCGACACGTTCGCCCCGTTGGCGAACTGGCGCGGGCTGTAGAACGGCCGGGTCTGCGTCTCCAGCGCGAAGCCGCTGGTCACGTTCGGCACGTACCCGCCGAGCGCGTTGAAGGGGTACGGCCCGTAGACCGACTCCAGCCACTCGGCGACCTCGGCCGTCCGCTCGATCGAGGCGCGCGCCGCCCCGTCGTTGTCGCCGAGCTCCTTGCTGTACGCGTTGAGGACCGGCAGCCCGTTCGCCGTCCGGTCCGTGGTGATGTCGAACCTGCCGACGGCGAGCGTGGCCAGATAGGTCGCCTGCGGCTTGTTCGAGCGCCAGCTGAAGCGGGTCCAGCCGAGGCGCGAGGACTGTGCCTGCAGCACGCCGTTGCTGATGGCCTGGTGGCCGTCCGGCACGGAGACCGAGACGTCGAACGTGGCCTTGTCGAGCGGGTGGTCGTTGGACGGGAACCACCAGGCGGCCGAGTCCGGTTCCTGCGCGGCGACACCGCCGTCGGGCGTGCGGGCCCAGGCCGACCAGCCGTCGACCTTGAACTCCGAGGGCTTGCCCGCGTACTTCACGACGACGGTGACCGCCTTGTTCTTCTCCAGCGGGACGGCGGGGGTGACCTCCAGCTCGTGGTCCCCCGAGGCGGCGAACCGCGCGAGCCTGCCGTTCACCCGGACCTCGCTGGCCTTCAGGCCGAGGTCGAGGTTGAACCGGGACAGGTTCTGCTTCGTCGTGGCGAGGATCGTCGCCGTGCCTTCGAGCAGGTCCGTCGCGGGCTGGTACTTCAGCCGCAGGTCGTAGTGGGAGACGTCGTATCCGCCGTTGCCGCTGGTCGGGTAGTAGGAGTCGCCGATGCCCGGCGCGCCGGGCACGTAGCTTGCCGCCGACGCCGGGATCGCCAGCAGGAGGGAAGCCGCGAGGGCGCTCGGAAGGATGATTCTGCGGTGCACGGGTGCTCCCAAGTCAGAGGAAGAGTAAGACGCGTGGGTGGTCGTCGGTCCTTAGTTCGTGCTCTGATCGGACCCTATTCAGCCCCCGACGCACGGTCACGTCCAGAGCACCGCCTGTCACACGATCGCCATTCGGCCGACATGAACCCCTCCGGCCCCACCCGTCCCACCGATTCCCACCCGCACTCTTTTGCACAGGAGTCGACCGGGGTACGTTCCGGCGCATGCCGATGCAGAAGATGGAGAAGCGGAGAACCCGCGGAGCCCGACTGACGTACGGAACCCTCGTGGCCACGGCCACCGCCGCCCTGTTCGCGACTCTCGTCACCCCCGCCGGGGCCGGACCGGACCCCGCCACCGCGCCCGCACAGGCCACCGCGCCCGCCCGAGCCACCGCGCCCGCCCACGCCACCGCGCCCGCCGCGCGGGTCTCCCGGCCGGTGTACTCGTACGCCGGTGCCGTCCGCGAGTCCGTCTGGGTCGACACCGGCCTCGACGGCGACGGCGACGGCCGCGCCGACCGGGTCGCCGTCGACATCGTGCGGCCCCGCGAACCCGCCGCCGCGGGCCGGAAGATCCCGGTCATCATGGACGCCAGCCCGTACTACGCCTGTTGCGGGCGCGGCAACGAGAGCCAGAAGAAGACGTACGACGCCGACGGGAACCCCGTGCAGTTCCCGCTCTTCTACGACAACTACTTCGTCCCGCGCGGCTACGCCTTCGTCGCCGTCGACCTCGCCGGCACCAACCGCTCCGACGGCTGCGACGACGTCGGCGGCCGCTCCGACGTCGGCTCCGCCAAGGCCGTCGTCGACTGGCTGAACGGCCGCGCCCGCGGCTACACCAGCCGCACCGGCACCACCCGCTCCTCCGCCGTCCGCTGGAGCGACGGCTCCGTCGGCATGATCGGCAAGAGCTGGGACGGCACCGTCGCCAACGGCGTCGCCGCCACCGGCGTGGAAGGGCTGAAAACGATCGTTCCGATCGGTGCCATCTCCTCCTGGTACGACTACTTCCACTCCCAGGGCGCCCCGCTCTACAACGCCAACCCGAGCTGGCTCTCCGACTACGTCAACAGCCCCGAGGCCCGCGCCCGTTGCGCCGCCGTCCAGAAGCGGATCACCGACGCCACCCCGTACAGCGGCGACTGGACCCCCGCCTGGACCGAGCGCGACCACGTCAAGGACGCCGCGAAGGTGAAGGCGAGCGTCTTCGTCGTCCACGGGCAGCAGGACCTCAACGTCCGTGCCAACCAGTTCGGCCGGTGGTGGGACGCGCTCGCCGCCCACGGCGTCGAGCGGAAGATCTGGCTCTCCCAGACCGGCCACGTCGACCCCTTCGACTTCCGGCGCGCCGAGTGGGTCACCACCCTCCACCGCTGGTTCGACCACTACCTCCTCGGTCACGACAACGGCATCGACCGCGAACCCGTCGCCGACATCGAGCGCGCCCCCGACGTCTGGGCCACCGACCGCACCTGGCCCGCGCGTGCCACCGCCGTCACCACCATGCGCCCCGTGCGCACCGCCCAGCCCGGCGCGGGCGGCCTCGGATCGACCCCGGCCGCACCGGGCTCGACCGCGACCTTCGCCGACGACCCCGCCCTCGGCGAACTCGACTGGGCCGCCCGGATCGACCAGGACACCCCGGAGAAGGCCGGGTTCGTCACCCGCCCGCTCTCCCGCGACCTCCGGATCTCCGGCTCGTCGAAGGTGACGGTCACCGCCACCCCGACCACCGCCACCGCCCACCTCACCGCCGTCCTCGTCGACCTCGGCCCCGACACCATCCGCGACTACGCGGCGGCCGGCGAGGGCATCACCACCCTCGGCGACCGCACCTGCTGGGGCGCGAGCACCGAGGGCGACAGCGCCTGCTTCAAGGCGACCAGGGCCCGGACGGCGAACGTCGACCACACGGTCGTCAGCCGGGGCTGGGCCGACCTCGGCACGTGGGCGGACCCGGGGAAGGGGCGGCCGCTGACCCCGGGAAGGGCGTACACCCTCACCCTGGACCTCGCCGCCACCGACCACGTCGTCCCGGCGGGCCACCGCCTCGCGCTCATCGTCGGCGGCACCGACCGGGACCTCCTCGACCCCCCGTCGACCACCCCGACCCTCACCCTGGACCTCGCCCGGACGTGGGCGAACGTGCCGCTGGTCGGGGGAGCGGAGGCGTTCGCCCGAGCCACCACGGGTACGGCTCCGACCGTGACCGCGCCCACCGCCGTACCGTCCACGACCCGTCACGCACCGCCCGCCGGGATCACCGGTCCGCGCCTGCCCGCCGGGGGATCCGTTCGGTGACGTTCCGTACCGCCTACGGGAGTTCGCGGCGGTCGCTCGCCCTCGTGGCGGGCGCCGCCGCCCTCGCCCTGCCGTTCGTCACCGCCCCCGCCAAGGCGGCGGAACACACGCCCCCGCGCCCCCGCACCGGCTTCGAGACGAGCCAGGGGGCGCGGTGGACCACGGAGGCGGAGGAGCGGGACTTCCTCGCCGCCGTCGACCGCGCGAGCGACCGCCTGTCGCTCCGCACGATCGGCACCACGGCCCGGGGCCGGCCCCTGCGCCTCGCCACCCTCGGCGCGCCCGCCACCGGGACGACCGTGCTCCTCGTCTGCGGCCAGCACGGCGACGAACCGGCGGGCCGCGAGGCCTGCCTGAGCGTCCTCCGCGACCTGGCGCTGTCCGGGGACACCGAGACCTCCCGCCTCCTCGCCCGTACGACGATCCTCGTCCTCCCGAACGCCAACCCCGACGGCCGCGAGGCCGACACCCGGGGCAACGCCGCCGGCGTCGACGTCAACCGCGACCACCTCGCCCTGCGCACCGCCGAGGCGCGGGCCGTCGCCGCGGTCCTCCGCGACCGGCAGCCCGCGCTCGTGTACGACCTCCACGAGTACGAGACGACCCCCCGCCACTACGACAAGGAGCTCCTCACCCTCTGGCCCCGCCACCCCGGCGTCGACCCGGCCGTCCACGACGAGTCCCGGACGCTCGCCGAGTCCTACGTCAGGCCCGCCGCCGCCCTCGCCGGACACAGCACCGGCGTCTACGGCGTCTGGACCGACCCGCTCACCGGCGGCCCGGTCAGGCAGGTCGCGGGCGACGGACAGGAGCGCATCCTGCGCAACACCGTCGGCCTCAAGCACGCCGTCGGCGTCCTCGCCGAGACCGCCGCGGACCCTCTCGACGGGGCCGAGCGCACCGACCGCGCCCTCCTCCACCGACGCAGGGTCGCCACCCAACGGGCCGCCCTCCAGGGCGTGTTCGCGTACGTCGAGGAGCGCCGCGCACCCCTAGCCGCCGCCACGGCCGCCGCCCGGTACGAGGGCTTCGCCGACACCGGCCCCGTCCACCTCGGCGGCGCCGACAACGATCCGCCCGAACCCGGCGAGGTCCTCGCCGACCCGCCCTGCGCCTACCGCCTCGACCCCCGGCAGTACGCGGCCGTGGCCGGCACGCTCGGCCTCCACGGCGTCACCGTCCGGCCGGAGGCCGACGGCGGGGCGCTCGTCCCGCTCCGCCAGTCCCCGCGCGCACTCGTCCCGCTGCTGCTCGACGCCCGCGCCCCCCACCACCTCGTCGGTGGGAGTCCCGTGGAGAACTGCTGAGGGTGGTGTGCGCGGGCCGCGTGGTGCCGCGACGGCGACGCCCCGCCGGGCCAGGCTCCGCACCCGTACACGCCCCACGAAGCCCCGGAGCCACCCATGCGCCGCCGCACCCCGCTGACCACCCTGCTGACCACGGCCCTGCTCGCCGGAGGCGCCCTCGCCGGGCAGACGGCCGCCGCCGGACCCGCCGGCGCGGACCCCGTGCGCTGCGTGCCCGCCGAGCTCCACGCCGAGGCCCACCAGGAGCGCGACCGCGCCGATCAGCTGCGGCGCCTGGGAGCCCGGGAGGCCGCCCGCGAGGCCGACGCCCGCGCCGACGTCCTCGAACGACGCGCCCGCCAGTGCGCCGACGCGGACCGGGACAACGGCCGCCCGCTCTGGAAGTGACACCAGCCGGCCCCGGTCCCCGAACGGTTCGTTCCGGGACCGGGACATTTCCGGGACGGCGCAGCCATGGAACGGCCCGGACCCCGGCGAAATACTGGCCGTATGCCGTCAGCACACACCCTCCTCGGCCTCACCGCCCCCTCGCACCACGACGCCACCGATCTCGTGGTCGACGGCCGCCCCCTGCTCCACCGGCTCGACGAGGCGGAGGGCATCGACGCCGTCCCGCCCCTGGCCGCCGACCTGCCGCCGGTCCTCCGCGCCGACCACGTCCGCGCGCTGCTCACCGCACCCCGTACCGCCGTCCGCCGGACCCTCTACTCCTGCCCCGACTGCGCCGACGGCGACGCCCTCGGCTGCGGCACCGTCTCGGTCGTCGTCGAACGCGACGGCGAGGACGTCGTCTGGCGCGACTTCGCCTGGCAGACCGAGGCCACCTCGGGCCGTGACCGGGGCGTCGACCCGGTACGCGACGGCTACCCGGGCGTCGGCCCGTACCGCTTCCGCGCCGACGCGTACCGCTCCGCACTCCTCGGACTGCCGGGCGTCGGGACCCCGCTGGTGGGCGCCGCCGTCTGACGCGGCCCCGTCGCCTAAAATGCGTTCCCTGATGACTGCAACCCTCGTCGCCAAGGACCTCGCCGCCGGCCACGGCGAACGCACCCTCTTCGCCGGGCTCGACCTCGTCGTCGCCCCCGGCGACGTCATCGGCCTCGTCGGCGTCAACGGCGCCGGGAAGTCGACCCTCCTGCGCCTGCTCGCCGGGCTCGACACCCCGGAGGAGGGCGAGCTGCGGCTCTCCCCGCCCACCGCGAGCGTCGGCCACCTCCCGCAGGAGCCCGAGCGGCGCCCCGGCGAGACCGTCCGCGGGTTCCTCGCCCGCCGCACCGGCGTCGCCGCCGCCCAGACCGCCATGGACGAGGCCACCCAGGGCCTCGTCGACGGCACGCCCGGCGCCGACGACGCGTACGCCGAGACCCTGGAGCGCTGGCTGAACCTCGGCGGCGCCGACCTCGACGAGCGCGCCGAGGAGGTCGTGGGCTCCCTCGGGCTCACCGTCGGCCTCGACCAGCCGATGACCTCGCTCTCCGGCGGCCAGGCCGCCCGCGCGGGCCTCGCCTCGCTCCTCCTCTCCCGCTACGACGTCTTCCTCCTCGACGAGCCCACCAACGACCTGGACCTCGACGGCCTGGAGCGGCTCGAAGCCTTCGTGAAGAGCCTGCGCGCGGGCACGGTCGTCATCAGCCACGACCGCGAGTTCCTCACCAGGACCGTCACCAAGGTCCTCGAACTCGACCTCGCCCAGCAGCAGATCACCCTGTACGGCGGCGGCTACGACGCCTACCTGGAGGAGCGCGCCACCGCCCGGCGGCACGCCCGCGAGGACTTCGAGGAGTACGCCGACAAGAAGGCCGCGCTGGAGGGGCGCGCCCTCATGCAGCGCAACTGGATGGACAAGGGCGTCCGCAACGCCCGCCGCAAGGCCGGCGACAACGACAAGATGAGCCGCAAGCTGCGTGGCGAGTCCAGCGAGAAGCAGGCCGCGAAGGCCCGCCAGACCCAGCGCATGATCGAACGGCTCGACGTCGTCGAGGAGCCCCGCAAGGAGTGGGAGCTGCGGATGGAGATCGCCTCCGCCCCGCGCTCCGGCTCGGTCGTGGCGACCCTGCGCGAGGCCGGGGTACGGCGCGGCGACTTCTCCTTCGGCCCCGTCTCCCTCCAGATCGACTGGGCCGACCGGGTCGCCGTCACCGGCGCCAACGGGGCGGGCAAGTCGACGCTCCTCGCCGCCCTCCTCGGCCGCCTCCCGCTGGACTCCGGCGACGCGGGCCTCGGGCCCGGCGTCGTCGTCGGCGAGGTCGACCAGGCCCGCAAGCTGTTCCACGGTACGGAGACGCTCCTGGAGGCGTTCTGCGCGGCCGTCCCCGAGACCGAGCCCGCCGAGGTCCGCACCCTCCTCGCCAAGTTCGGCCTCAAGGCGGACCACGTGCTGCGGCCCGCGACCACGCTCTCCCCGGGCGAGCGGACCCGCGCCGCGCTCGCGCTGCTCCAGGGCCGCGGGGTGAACCTGCTCGTCCTCGACGAGCCGACCAACCACCTCGACCTGCCGGCCATCGAGCAGCTGGAGTCCGCCCTCGACACGTACACGGGCACGCTCCTTCTCGTCACCCACGACCGGCGCATGCTCGACGCCGTCCGCACCACCCGCCGCATCGAGGTCGCCGACGGCAAGGTGACCGAGCTGTGACGGTCCGCGGATGACGGTCTCCTTCGGCTGGGGGCCCGTGGCAGCACGGGCCCTCGCCGCGGAGACGGCCTGCGTCGTCGTGGTCGACGTGCTGTCCTTCACCACCTCCGTCGGCATCGCCGTCGAGGCCGGCACCGCCGTCCACCCGTACCCGTGGCGCGAC
The DNA here is from genome assembly GCF_040641575.1 of Streptomyces sp. NPDC020807. NCBI lineage: Bacteria > Bacillati > Actinomycetota > Actinomycetes > Kitasatosporales > Streptomycetaceae > Streptomyces > Streptomyces sp. NPDC020807. The sequence goes on along the minus strand of NZ_JBFADU010000008.1, from coordinate 89,485 downwards.
GAGACCGCCGTCGCGTACGCCCGCGAGCGGGACGCCGTCCTCGCCGTCGGCCGCCGCGAGGCGACCGGGGCCCACCCGTGGTCGCTCTCCCCGGCGGCCCTGCGCGCCGCCCCCGCGCCGCCGCGCCTGGTCCTGCCGTCCCCGAACGGCTCCACCGTCGCGGCCGACGCCGCCACGCGCGGCGCGACCGTCGTCGCCGCCTCGCTCCGCAACACCACCGCCGTCGCCCGCTGGCTCACCGCCCGTGGGTACGGCTCCGCGGGCCGCCCGCTCGCCGTCATCGCCTCCGGCGAACGGTGGCCCGACGGCTCGCTGCGCCCCGCGCTGGAAGACCTGCTGGGCGCCGGCGCGGTCCTCGCCGCGCTCGCCGGCACCGGCACGTCCCTCCCGACCCCCGAGGCTTCCGCCGCCGCCACGCTGTGGACGGCGACGCCCGACCCGGTCGCCGCCTTGCACGGCTGCGACTCGGGCCGTGAACTGTACGAGTACGGCTATCCGCAGGACGTGGCCGTGGCCGCCGAGCTCGACAGCTCGGCGACCGTCCCCGTCCTCGCGGACGGCGCTTTCCAGGAGGCAGCACCATGACCGACCTACTGACCCGGCTGACCGAGATGCTGGACGACCTCGACGCGGACGTCGACGAGACGATCGACCTCGCGGACGAGATCGCGGCCTCGGGCGACGCCGCCCTCCTGCCGCGCCTCCAGGAGGAGCTGGAGCGGGCCCTCGCCGAGCGGAACGCGTACGCGCGCGAGCTCCTCGGCGGCGTCCTCGCCGCCGTCGGAGGGCCCGAGACCCTCCCGGCGCTGATCCGTGCCTCCGCCGTCGACCTCGGCGACGACCAGGACGGCCTGGCCGCCGAGATCGTCGAACTGGTCCAGGCCGACCCCAAGACGGCGGGCCGCGTCCTGCGGCCGCTCACGGAGGACGAGGACCTGACGGTCGCCAACCGCGCCGAATGGGCGCTGCGCTTCCTGCCCTAGGGGGTGTCCGACGGAGCGTCCCCGCACGCGCGGAAGGCCGCGTCCCCCTCCTCGGGGGACGCGGCCTTCGGCGTACGGACGGCTCAGCGGCGCTTGCCGCCGCCGCCCTCGCCGAGGAGGCCGGCCTTGCGCAGGGCGTCCGCCATCGCGCTGTTGCCGGGGGCGGGAGCCGAGGAACGGCCGCCCCGGTCGTCCCGGCCGCCGCCGCGTTCGTTGCGACGGCCGCCGCCGTCACCGCGACCGCCGTCCCGGCCACCACCGCCCTGCCGCTGCTGCGGCGGACGTCCGCCCTGGCCGCCGCGCTCGCCCCGGTCACGCCTCGGGGCGCCACCGGCCGACGCGTCCGCGCCCGCCTCGTCGTCCAGGCGGAGCGTCAGCGAGATCCGCTTGCGCGGGATGTCGACGTCCATGACCTTGACCTTGACCACGTCACCGGGCTTCACGACGTCGCGCGGGTCCTTGACGAAGGTCTTCGACATCGCCGAGACGTGCACCAGGCCGTCCTGGTGGACGCCGATGTCGACGAAGGCACCGAAGGCGGCCACGTTCGTGACCACGCCCTCCAGGACCATCCCCGACGCCAGGTCGCCGATCCTCTCGACGCCCTCCTTGAAGGTGGCCGTCTTGAACGCGGGGCGCGGGTCGCGGCCCGGCTTCTCCAGCTCGCGCAGGATGTCCGTCACCGTCGGCAGACCGAAGGTCTCGTCGACGAACGCTTCGGCCCGCAGCGAGCGCAGCGTCCCCGTGTCGCCGATCAGCGCGGCGACCTGGCCGCCGGTGGTCTTCGCCATCCGGCGCACGACGGGGTACGCCTCCGGGTGCACGGCGGAGGCATCGAGCGGGTCGTCGCCGCCCCGGATGCGCAGGAAGCCCGCGCACTGCTCGTACGCCTTCGGACCGAGCCGCGCCACGTCCTTCAGCGCCTTGCGGGAACGGAAGGGGCCGTTGGCGTCGCGGTGGGCGACGATGTTCTCGGCGAGGGTCGCGCTGATGCCGGAGACCCGCGAAAGCAGCGGCGTGGAGGCCGTGTTGACGTCGACGCCGACGCCGTTCACGCAGTCCTCGACCACGGCGTCGAGCGAGCGCGAGAGCTTCACCTCGGCCAGGTCGTGCTGGTACTGGCCGACGCCGATCGACTTCGGGTCGATCTTGACGAGCTCGGCCAGCGGGTCCTGGAGCCGCCGGGCGATCGAGACCGCGCCGCGCAACGACACGTCGAGGTCCGGGAGTTCCTGGGAGCCGAAGGCGGAGGCCGAGTAGACGGAGGCGCCGGCCTCCGAGACCATCACCTTCGTCAGGTTCAACTCGGGGTGCCTGGCCAGAAGTTCGGCGGCGAGCTTGTCGGTCTCGCGGGACGCCGTGCCGTTGCCGATCGCGACCAGCTCGACCGCGTGCTCCTTCGCGAGCCGCGCCAGCCTGTCGAGCGCCTGGTCCCACTTGTTGGCGGGCACGTGCGGGTAGATCGTGTCGGTGGCCACGACCTTGCCGGTCGCGTCCACGACGGCGACCTTCACGCCCGTACGGAAACCGGGGTCGAGGCCCAGGGTCGCCCGGGTGCCGGCGGGTGCGGCGAGCAGCAGGTCGCGGAGGTTCGCGGCGAAGACCCGGACGGCCTCGTCCTCGGCTGCCGTCCGCAGCCGGAGCCGCAGGTCGATCCCGAGGTGGACGAGGATGCGGGTCCGCCAGGCCCAACGGACCGTGTCCTGGAGCCACTTGTCGCCGGGGCGCCCGCGGTCGGCCACGCCGAAGCGGTGGGCGACGATCCCCTCGTACGAGGACGGGCCCTCCGTCGCCTCCTCCGGCACCAGCTCCAGGCTGAGGACGTCCTCCTTCTCGCCGCGCAGCATGGCGAGCACGCGGTGCGAGGGGAGCGCGGTGAACGGCTCGGCGAAGTCGAAGTAGTCGGCGAACTTCGCGCCCGCCTCCTCCTGGCCGTCGCGGACCTTCGCGGCGAGCCGGCCCCGGCCCCACATGCGCTCGCGGAGCTCGCCGATGAGGTCGGCGTCCTCGGAGAACTTCTCGGTGAGGATGGCCCGCGCGCCCTCCAGGGCGGCGCCGGTGTCCGCGACGCCCTTGTCCGCGTCGACGAAGGCCGCGGCGGCGGCCGCCGGCTCCACGGACGGGTCGGCGAGCAGCCCCTCGGCCAGCGGGGCCAGACCGGCCTCGCGGGCGATCTGCGCCTTGGTCCTGCGCTTCGGCTTGAAGGGCAGGTAGATGTCCTCCAGGCGCGCTTTGGTGTCGGCGGCCAGGATCCGGGCCTCGACCTCCGGCGTCAGCCTGCCCTGCTCGCGTACCGAGTCGAGGATCGCCGAGCGGCGGTCCTCCAGTTCGCGCAGGTAGCGCAGCCGCTCTTCGAGCGTGCGCAGCTGCGCGTCGTCGAGCATCTCGGTCGCTTCCTTGCGGTAGCGCGCGATGAACGGGACGGTCGAACCGCCGTCGAGCAGCTCGACGGCCGCCTTCACCTGTCGCTCGCGTACGCCGAGCTCCTCGGCGATCCTTGCTTCGATGGACGTCGTCACGGTGTCCCGACTCGCCTTCTCGTGCCTCAAGCTTGCGGCCTCATTCTGCCGGGTCGGTGACCCCGGCGGGGCAACCGCCCCGCCCCCCGCGCGTCCCGCTCCGCCGGTGGTCAGTCCTTGCCGATGAGGTCGGCCGGGAAGGCGCCCGCCATCGCCGCCGTGACCAGGAAGCCCCGGCCCAGTTCGGTGAGGCGGTCGGCGCCGGTCGCGCCGAGGTGGTCGTACGGGGCGGAGTCCAGCCGGTCGGTGTGCAGTTCGAGCTCCTCGCGCAGGGCCGTGCCCGTCTCCGTGAGCTCCCCCTCGGCGTCGAGCAGCCCCCGCTCGCGCAGACGGTCCGCCGCCGCGTCCCACGCGCTGCGCGGCCAGCCGCGCGAGTCGAGGACGCGGTGCGGGGTCATGCCCTTGCCGGTGGCGGTGTGGGAGACGAGCGCCTCGACCGGGTCGAGGCCGACGGAGAGCAGCGCCGCGAGGTGCCCGTCGCCCCGGTGCTCGCGCAGCAGGGTGGCGGCGTGCCAGTAGGCGAGGTGCGGGGCGTCCGGGACCGGGAGGTCCGCGTTGGCGGCGTACAGCGGGCGGGCGTGCCGGGTGCACGCCTCGGTGGCGCGCAGGGCGAGGACCGCCGCCTCGGCCATCTCGGGCGAGGAGACGGTCTCCTCGCCGAGGAGCCGGCGCAGGGTCGCGTCGACGGCCCGCAGGCGTGCGGCCAGGACGTCGGCGGGCGACGCGGTCTCCCAGACGGCGGGGAAGTGCCGGGTCAGGAAGGCGTGGTCGTAGTTGTAGAAGGTGGCGGCCACCGTGCCGGGTCCGACGGCGCCGAGCGGGGCGGACCGCGCGGCGAGCCGGACCGCGTTCGCGTCGGTGAACCCGAGGGCGGCGAACTCGCGGTCCAGGTCGGGGGAGAAGTACATCGTCGCGTGGAGGGGGTTGAGGGCGTTGTGGCAGCGGCGTCCGGCGCGCGGCGGCAGGGTGTTCGTCATGGGTGGCACGTTACCGACTGGTCGGTACGACTGGAACGGCCACGGCCGACGAACCCGTCCGCCGATGGCAGAAAAGGTGGGATGTACGTCGTTGCGGACGTCCCCGGGGTCGCCAAGGATGGACCGCATGACGCAGCGACCCGTTCTCGTCGTCCTCTTCGACGGCGTGCAGAGCCTCGACGTCACCGGCCCCTTCGAGGTCTTCGCCGGTGCCGCCCGCGCCGCCGGCGACCCCGCCGCGTACCCGCTCCGCACCGCCTCCCTCGACGGCGGGCCCGTCCGCACGCAGAGCGGCCTGCGGCTGCTCCCCGACACGACCCTCGCCGAGGCCGTCGCCGACGGCCCGCCCCACACGCTCCTCGTGCCCGGGGGCGAGGGCACCCGGGCGCCCGAGCCCGCCCTGATCGCGTGGCTGCGCGACCACGCCCCGCACGCCGAGCGGCTCGTCTCCGTCTGCACCGGCGCGCTGCTGCTCGCCGAGGCGGGACTCCTCGACGGGCACCGCGTGACCACCCACTGGCTCGCCTGCGACCACCTCGCCCGCCGCCACCCCGCCGTCCGCGTCGAACCCGAGCCCATCTTCGTCCGGGACGGGCGGCTCTCCACCTCCGCCGGGGTCACCGCCGGGATCGACCTGGCGCTCGCCCTCGTCGAGGAGGACCTCGGGCGGGACGTCGCCCTCACCGTCGCCCGCCACCTCGTCGTCTTCCTCCGCCGCCCCGGCAACCAGGCGCAGTTCAGCGCCCAGCTCTCCGCCCAGACGGCCCGCCGCGAGCCGCTCAGGGACCTCCAGCAGCTGATCACCGAGCACCCGGCCGCGGACCTCTCCGTCGAGGCGCTCGCCGCCCGCGCGGGACTCTCGCCCCGCCACTTCGCCCGCGCCTTCCAGGCCGAGACCGGCACCACGCCGGGGCGGTACGTCGACCGCGTCCGCCTCGAACACGCCCGCCGCCTCCTGGAGGAGAGCACGCGCGGCGTCGAGGAGGTCGCCCGCGCCTCCGGCTACGGCACACCGGAGGCGATGCGCCGCGCCTTCGTGAAGGCCCTCGCCACGACCCCGGCGGAGTACCGCCGGCGCTTCCATCCCGGCCCGCCCCCGTCGTCGTAGGCCCCCGCCCCCGGTCTCGGCTCCGGCGGCCGGCCGAGCGCCGTTCGGAAACGACCTCCTCGCGTGGCGGCCCTCCGCCCGCGGACCCCTGGTTCGACCAGGCCACCGACGACCCGCCCACCGAAAGGGACCACCATGCAGATCGCCATCCTGCTCTTCGACGGCTTCACCTCGCTCGACGCCGTCGGACCGTACGAGCTCCTCGCCCGGCTGCCCGGAGCCGAGACCGTGTTCGTCGCCAAGGAGGCGGGCCCGGTCCGCAACGACCAGGGCAGCCTCACGCTCGTCGCCGAGCACGCCCTCGCCGAGGTCCCGCGCCCGGACATCGTCCTCGTACCCGGCGGCCCCGACGTCCGTACGGCCATGCACGACCCGGAGATCCAGGCCTGGCTGCGGACCGCCGACGCGACCAGCACCTGGACCACCTCCGTGTGCAGCGGCGCCCTGCTCCTCGCGGCCTCCGGTCTCCTGAAGGAGCGCCGCGCCACCACCCACTGGCTCGCCTTCGACGAACTGCGGGCGCTCGGCGTCGAACCCACCGCCGAGCGGGTCGTCTTCGACGGCAAGTACGTCACCGCCGCGGGAGTCTCCTCCGGCATCGACATGGCCCTGCATCTGCTCGGCCGGATCGCCGGGGACGAGACCGCCCAGACGGTCCAGCTGCTCACCGAGTACGACCCGCAGCCGCCCTACGACGCGGGCTCGCCGGAGAAGGCGCCGGCGGAGATCGTCGCCCGCTGGCGCGGCCGGCCCACCGAGGCGCTCGCGGCGAAGTGAGCCTCAGAGCCCGTAGGTGAAACGGGGCGCGCGGCGCTCCAGGAAGGCGGCGACCCCCTCGGCGGTGTCGCCGCTGCCGCGCGCCTGCTCCGCCCAGTACGCGTCCCGGTCGACGCGGCCGTCGGCGAACTCCTTCGCCGCCGCCTGGGTGAGCAGCGAGCGCGAGACGAGGACGCGGCCGAACTCCTCGACCCGCTTGTCCAGTTCGCCCGCCGGATGCAGCTCGTCCACGAAACCGGTCCGCAGCGCCCGTTCCGCGTCCATCAACTCACCGGAGAAGAGCAGGTACTTGGCGGTGGACGGGCCGACCAGGGCGGTCAACCGCCGGGTGGACGAGGACGGGTAGACGATCCCGAGCTTCGACGGGGTGATCCCGAACCGGGCCCCCTCCTCCGCGAACCGCAGGTCGCACGCGGCGGCGAGCTGGCTGCCGCCGCCGACGCAGAAGCCTCGGACGGCCGCCAGGGTCGGCTTCGGGAAGGCGGCGAGCGCCTCCTCGGCCCGAACCGCGAGCGCCTGCTGCTCGTCGCCGGGCTCCCGCAGCGTCGAGATGTCCGCTCCCGCACAGAAGGTGTCCCCCTCGCCGGTGAGGACGAGCGCCCGCACCGCCGGGTCGGCGGCGAGCCGCTCCAGGACCCCGGGCAGCGCGCGCCACATCCCGGCGCTCATCGCGTTGCGCTTGGCGGGGTTGGCGATGACGACGGTGGCGACCCCGTCCGTGACGCTGTCCTTCAGCTGCGGCTCCATGGGCCGGATGCTATCCGCCGTACCCGAACGTACGATCAGGAAGGGGGCGGCCCCGAGGAGGCACCCGATGGCGAAGGACGCCCGCGAGTCCGGCGCAGCGCCCGATCCCGTCCAGGACATGGCGCGCCAGGGGAAGAAGCTCAGCCGCGACTTCGGGTGGCTCGCCTTCCTGGGAGCCCTGCTGGTGATCGGCGGGCTCGTCGGCCTTGTCCACACCGCCGCCGCCACCCTGACCTCGATGCTGCTCTTCGGCTGGCTGCTGCTGATCGGCGGCGTGGTCGGGCTGCTCCAGGCCGTCCAGTCGCGGGGCACCGGCTACTTCTGGCTCGCCGCCGTCGTCGCCGCCCTGAACATCGCGGCAGGCGTCGTCGTGATCCGCCACCCGGAGGGCTCGGCCGAGGCGCTGACGATGTTCGCCGCGCTGCTCTTCCTCACCGGCGGGCTCTTCCGCCTCGTCGGCAGCGTGGTGGTGCGCGGACCGCAGTTCGGCTGGACCCTGTTCCAGGGCGCCTTCGGCCTGCTGCTCGGTCTGCTCGTCCTCTTCGACTGGCCGCACAGCAGCCTGTACGTGCTCGGGGTCTTCTTCTCCCTGACCCTGCTCTTCGACGGCCTCGGGCTCATCGCGATCGGGGTCGGCGGCCGGAGGATCGTCAGCATGGTCACGCCGGAGCCGGTCACCCCGGATCATCAGGAGAAAAATGAGCCGAATCAGTCGAACAACTGACTTCGGCATACTCCACCGATCAGAAGGTGGTCGATAAGTGTCGACTTCTGGTCAGTAGGGCGGGCCGCCCGCGCGGATTGCCAAGACTCGATCCGTGGCGAGAATCGAGCACGAGGGTGGGAACCGTACCGTGGAGACCCACGGAGGTGTACCCGCCCGGTCACCGTCCTACGAAGGAGTCTGGCGCTTCACCGCACCCGCGGTCGACGTCTCCGTCCCGCAGGCCCGGCACGCGGTGCGCGACCTGCTGGTCCGCCAGGCCGTACCCGTCCACGACGACATCATGGACGGCCTGCTGCTGATCGTCTCCGAGCTGGTCACCAACGCCGTGCGGCACGCGGCGCTGCTGTCGCCGGAGATAGCGGTGGAGGTCGCCATCGGCCCCGAGTGGGTCCGGGTGTCCGTCGAGGACAACCATCCGTACCGCCCCAAGGCCCTGGAGGCGGACTGGGGCCAGACCGGCGGCCGAGGCCTTCTCCTGGTCAGGGAGATCGCCCAGGAGGCCGGCGGCGCGTGCGACGTCGAGCACACGGCGAGCGGCGGCAAGATCATCTGGGCGGCCCTGCCCCTGGTCCCGATGGCACCGGGACCAGGGGGCGCGCTCTGACGGGGCGTCCTGGAGCCTGACCGGACGCCCGTGGCCGGACGCCCGTGGCCGGACGCCCGTGGCCGGACGCCCGTGGCCGGACGCCCGTGGTCGGACGCCCGTGGTCGGACGGCTCCTACCAGCCGCCCGAGTCGCCGGTCAGCTCGCGGATCGCGGGCCGTGCCGCGTCGAGCACCGTCATGAACCAGGCGGAGAACGGCGCGGCGGCGTGCCGCTCGGCCAGCTCGGCGGCGGTCACGAACGCGGTGTCCGCGATCTCCTCCGGGTCCGGCCGCGGTTCGGCCTGCACGAGGCCGACGAAGAGGTGGTTGAACTCCTGCTCCACCAGGCCCGAGGCCGGGTCCGGGTGGTTGTAGCGGACGGTGCCCGCCTCGGCCATCAGCGTCGGCGAGACGCCGAGCTCCTCGAAGGTGCGCCGGGCGGCGGCGGCGAACGGCGCCTCGCCCGGGTAGGGGTGGCCGCAGCAGGTGTTCGACCAGACGCCGGGAGAGTGGTACTTGCCGAGCGCCCGGCGCTGGAGCAGCAGGCGGCCCGACTCGTCGAAGAGGAAGACGGAGAAGGCGCGGTGCAGCTGGCCCGGCGCCTGGTGGGCGGCGAGCTTCTCCGCCGTGCCGATGGTCGTCCCGTCCTCGTCGACCAGTTCGAGCATGATCGACTCCGGAACCCCGGACGACTGGACACCGTTCGACAGGATCTCCGGCGAGATCTGGTCCGCGGTGGCTGGTGTGGTCGGCATACCCATCCTTCGCTTCGGTCCTCGGCCCCGGTAGGGCCACCCCAGTCTGCCGTACAAAAGCGGCTTGTCCGCACTTCGTCGGCCGGACGGCGCCGCCCCCGTCCCACCGGCGTGCGCCGGTGGGACGGGGGCGGCTGACGGGTCAGGGGCCCGCGAAGGCCCCGAAGGAGCCGGTCAGACCCCGAAAGCCGCCGGATAGGCGATCGTCCCGGACGGCACGGGCGCGGAATCGTCCAGGACGAGCGCCATCATGGCCTCGTCGGGGACCTCGAAACCTGGCTTGATTCCGTATGCGGATGCCCGTACGAACCCGAACCTCGGGTAGTACTCCGGATGGCCCAGGACGAGGACGAGCGCCTCGCCCCGCAGCCGGGCCGCGTCGAGCACCGCCCGGACCACCGCCTGCCCCGCGCCCGTCCGCTGGTACGCGGGAGCCACCGAGACCGGCGCGAGCGCCGCCGCGGGGGCGCCGTCCACCAGGCACCGGGTGATCAGCGCGTGCGCCGCGACCGAGCCGTCCGGGGCCTCGGCCACGTACGACAACCCGGGCAGCCATGCCCCGGGGTCCTGTCGGAGCGCGTCGACCAGTTCGGCCTCCGCGTCCGACGCGAAGGCGTCCGCGGTGACCCGCCGGACCGCCGGGGCGTCCTCGGAGGTCTCCGCCCGGACGTGCCAGCGCGGGTCGGCGGGCCGCAGGACGAAGCCCGCGTACCCGTAGTCGGTGCCGTGCTCGCGCCGGAGCGCGATCTCGGCGCGAGCGCCCGCCACGGCCTCGGCCATGCCGGGGACCGAGGTGTCCGCCGCTTCGGCGCGGTCGGAGAGCGGACCGTAGTACTCGGCCCAGTCGCCGTCGGGCTGCGTGAAGGCGCCGAGGACGTGGTAGCCGGCCTCGACGGCCGCCGCCGCGTTCCCGGTGACGGTGCGGAGCGGGTAGTGCTCCTCCCAGAAGGCGCGGGCCACCGGGCCCGGCTCCCCGGTGGTCCACACGCACTCGGTGAGGACGAGGGTCCCGCCGGGAGCGAGCAGCCTGCGCCACGCGGCGAGCGCCCTGTCGAAGCCGAGGACGAAGACCGAGCTCTCGGCCCAGACCAGGTCGAAGGAGCCGTCGGGGAAGGGCAGGTCGCCCATGTCGGCGTTGAGGGGACGGACCGAGCCGTCGAGTCCCCGCGCGGCGGCGCTCGCGCGCAGCTCGTCGAGGAACGGCTCGTGGGTGTCGACGGCGGTCACCTCGGCGCCGGCCTCGGCGGCGAGGAACAGCGCGGAGCGGCCCGGGCCGCAGCCCAGGTCGAGCACCCGGGGACGCTCGGGGAGCGGTCCCGCGAGCGCGAGGAGCCGACGGGTGGTGGAGTCGGAGCCCGGACCCTGCCGCGGAAGACCGTGGTGCAGGGCGAAGAAGGCGTCGTACATGGCGTTGTCGGACAACGTGGGAAACCCTTTGGTGTGAGGGTCCCGGCCGACGACGTGACGTACCGGTGGGAAGACCGGGATCAGGTCAGCCGGAGACCCGGAGGCTGAGGAACGACCGGGCGCTGCCGCACTGGGCAGCCTCCATCGCGACGGTCATCAACCTCAGCTCCTCTCCACACGTGTTCGTACGAAAAGCCTAACAGGCCGCGGCCCGGCCGGTCGTCGTCGGCGGAGTCGCCGGCCGGAAGCGGAGCGTCAGGGGCAGAGCCCCGGAGACAGAGCTTCAGGGGCAGAGCCTCAGGGGCAGAGCCTCAGAGGCACAGCTTCGCCTCGTGCTGCGCGTGTCCCACCGGCTCCAGTTGGAAGGTGCAGTGCTGCACGTCGAAGTGGGAGCCCAGGCACCCCTGGAGGTCGTGCAGCATCTTCTCGTGGCCGACCGAGTCGAGCGCGCCCTGGTCCACGACCACGTGGGCGGAGAGCACCGGCATCCCGGAGGTGATCGTCCAGGCGTGCAGGTCGTGGACGTCCTCGACGCCCGGCAGGGCCAGTATGTGGGCCCGCACCTCCGCCATGTCGACGCCCTTCGGGGCCGCCTCCAGGAGGACGTCCAGGGTCTCGCGCAGCAGCTTGAGCGTGCGGGGCACGATCATCAGGCCGATCACGATCGAGGCGATCGGGTCGGCGTACTGCCAGCCGGTGGCGAGGATGATGCCGGACGCGACGATCACCGTCACCGAGCCGAGGGCGTCCGCGAGCACCTCCAGATAGGCGCCCCGCACGTTGAGGCTCTCCTTCTGGCCCCGCATGAGCAGGGACAGCGAGACGATGTTGGCGACCAGGCCGACGACCGCGAACGCGATGGCCAGTCCGCCCTTGGTCTCCGCCGGCTCGACGAACCGCTGGATCGCCTCGTACAGCACGTAGCCGCCGACGACGAGGAGCAGCAGACAGTTGGCGAGCGCGGCCAGGATCTCGGCCCGCGCGAAGCCGAAGGTGCGGTTGCCGGAGGGCGGGCGGTTGGCGAAGTGGATCGCGAGCAGCGCCATCGCGAGGCCGACGGCGTCGGTCGCCATGTGGGCCGCGTCCGCGATCAGGGCGAGCGAGTCGGCGACGACGCCGCCGATGATCTCGATCACCATCACGGAGAGCGTGATGCCGAGTGCGATCCGCAACCGGTTCTTGTACGCGGCCCCGGCGGTGCCCGTCGGGGGCGGCCCTCCGTGGCTGTGCCCGTGGTCGTGTCCAGCCCCCATGACGTGGCCTCCCGGTCGAGTGTTCCGTCTGCCCCAGGGGCCAAGTGAACTACGGGAGGGGGGTATGCGCAACACGGTACTGAACACCGTTGTCATTGCCCTGACCTGCGACGATGCAGCCGAGGGCGGTGGTGTCGCGATGCTCCTCGCGGGGGCCGGTTCCGGCGCGACCGCGCATCCGCGCGTCCGTGGGCGGTCCCGGGGGAGTCCGGCCCGCGAAGCCTCGGTGAACTCACGCTCTGTTCATCCGATAGCCTCAGCCGACGTGCCGCCGCCCGGTGCGGAGCGCACCGCCGCGCCCCGGGCCGTCACGGGCCCGTCGGCCCCTCTGTTCAGCTCCAAGGAGTGAGTTCGTCTGTCGACCGCCATCCTCACCGGCCCGCCGGCACCCGGATCCTCGCTCGACGGTGATCTGCGGTCGCTCGGCTTCGACGTCCGGATCGCCTCCGGCGCCGAGGAAGCGGGCGCGCTGCTGGCCGCCGTACCGGCGGGGGAGCGCGTCGCGCTCGTCGACCCCCGGTTCGTCGGCCACCTCCACGCGCTGCGCCTCGCCCTCACCGACCCCCGGTTCCCGGCCGCCGCGGCGCCCGGTGCGGTGACCGCGCAGAGCGCGGCCCGCCCCGCGCTCGCCCGCGCGCTCACCGCGGCCTCGGTGCCCGGCACGGCCGCCGACCGCACCGGCACGGGCAACGGCACCGGCACGCTCGCCGAGGACCTCCCCGGCACGCTCGCCGACGCCCTCGACGCCGACGGCGTCGCCGTGCACCGGCCGCAGCTCGGCACCCTCGTCGCCACCGTGCCCGCCGACGACACGGCCCGCGCCGAGGCCCGCGCCGCCGTCGCCGCCGTCGACGACGAGGCCGTACGCCTCCGCTCGGCGGTCAAGGCCCATGACGGCTTCTTCACCACCTTCTTCATCAGCCCGTACTCGCGGTACATCGCCCGCTGGTGCGCCCGCCGCGGACTGACCCCCAACCAGGTCACCACCGCCTCGCTGCTCACCGCGCTGATCGCGGCCGGCTGCGCGGCGACCGGTGAGCGCGGCGGCTACGTCGCCGCCGGCGTGCTCCTCCTCGTCTCCTTCGTCCTGGACTGCACGGACGGGCAGCTCGCCCGGTACGCGCTCAAGTACTCGACGATGGGCGCCTGGCTCGACGCGACCTTCGACCGGGCCAAGGAGTACGCCTTCTACGCGGGCCTCGCGCTCGGCGCCGCCCGCGACGGCGACGACGTCTGGGCGCTCGCGCTCGGCGCGATGATCCTCATGACCTGCCGGCACGTGGTCGACTTCTCGTTCAACGAGGCCAACCACGACGCGACCGCCAACACCAGCCCGACCGCGGCCCTCTCCAGCAAGCTGGACAGCGTCGGCTGGACCGTCTGGGCCCGCCGGATGATCATCCTGCCGATCGGCGAGCGCTGGGCGATGATCGCGGTCCTCACCGCCGTCACCACCCCCCGGACCGTCTTCTGGGCCCTGATCATCGGCTGCGCCTTCGGCGCCTGCTACACCACGGCGGGCCGCGTCCTGCGCTCGCTGACCCGCCGGGCCACGCGCACCGACCGCGCCGCCCAGGCCCTGGCGGACCTGGCCGACTCCGGCCCGCTGGCCACGCTCTTCGCCCGCCTCGGCCGCCGCCGCAAGGCCTCCGGCTTCACGGCGCCGATCCTCGCGCTCGTCGCCGCGGTGCTGATGCTGGTCAACGCGTACCTGACCGGCCCGGGCCCCGCGAACATCGCGGCCGCCGTCGGCTACGCGGCCTTCGCCGGCTTCGCGGTCGCCGCGCCCCTCAAGGGCGCCCTCGACTGGCTCCTCCCCCCGCTCTTCCGCGCGGCCGAGTACGGCACGGTTCTGGTCCTCGCCGCGAAGTCGGACGCCCCCCAGGCGCTCCCCGCCGCATTCGGGCTGGTCGCGGCCGTCGCCTACCATCACTACGACACGGTGTACCGCATCCGCGGTGGCACCGGCGCGCCGCCCGCGTGGCTGGTGCGCGTCACCGGCGGACACGAGGGGCGCACGCTCCTGGTGACCGTCCTCGCCGCCTTCCTGGCGGACCGCGGTGACGACTTCACCCTGGCACTGACCGCCCTCGCGGTCGCCGTCGCGCTCGTGGTGCTCGTGGAGTCCATCCGTTTCTGGGTCTCCTCCGGAGCACCCGCCGTTCACGACGAAGGAGAAACAGCATGATCGGCCTCGTACTGGCAGCCGGTGCCGGACGGCGTCTGCGTCCCTACACCGAGACGCTTCCGAAGGCCCTCGTGCCCGTGTCCGGCGAGGGCACCGAGAACGAGCTCACCATCCTCGACGGCACCCTCAAGAACTTCGCCGAGATCGGTCTCACCGACGTCGCGATCATCGTCGGCTACCGCAAGGAGGCCGTCTACGCCCGCAAGGAGGCCCTGGAGGCCAAGTACGGGCTGAAGATCACGCTCATCGACAACGACAAGGCCGAGGAGTGGAACAACGCCTACTCCCTCTGGTGCGGCCGTGACTCGATCAAGCACACCGTGATCCTCGCCAACGGCGACACCGTGCACCCGGTCTCCGTCGAGAAGACCCTGCTCGCCGCCCGCGGCGACGGCAAGAAGATCATCCTCGCCCTCGACACGGTGAAGACCCTCGCCGACGAGGAGATGAAGGTCATCGTCGACCCCGAGAAGGGTGTCCAGCGGATCACCAAGCTGATGGACCCGGCCACCGCCACCGGCGAGTACATCGGTGTCACCCTCATCGAGGGCGAGGCCGCCGAGGAGCTCGCCGACGCCCTCAAGACCACCTTCGAGCGCGACCCCGACCTCTACTACGAGGACGGCTACCAGGAGCTCGTCAACCGCGGCTTCAAGATCGACGTGGCGCCCATCGGCGACGTCAAGTGGGTCGAGATCGACAACCACGACGACCTCGCGAAGGGCCGTGACATCGCGTGCCAGTACTGACCCGACTGATCCCGTCGCCGGTCGTCGTCGACATCCGCCGAGGCGCGTTGGAGGACCTCTCCGCGCTCCTCGCGGACCAGCGGATCTCCAGCAACGGCAAGATCGCCGTCGCGATCAGCGGCGGGTCGGGTCTCAAGCTGCGTGACCAGTTCGCGCCCGAGCTGCCGGGCGCCGACTGGTACCCGGTGGCCGGCGGCACCATCGACGAGGCCGTGAAGCTCGCCGACGCCATGCGCGGCAAGCGGTACGACGCGGTGGTCGCCCTCGGCGGCGGCAAGATCATCGACGTGACGAAGTACGCGGCGGCCCGGGTCGGGCTGCCGCTGGTGGCCATCGCCACCAACCTCTCGCACGACGGCATCTGCTCGCCGATCTCGACCCTGGACAACGACAACGGCCGGGGTTCGTACGGTGTGCCCACCCCGATCGCCCTCGTCATCGACCTGGACGTGATCAGGGACGCGCCGATCCGCTTCGTGCGGTCCGGCATCGGCGACGCGATCTCCAACATCTCCGCCCTCGCCGACTGGGAGCTCTCCCACCAGGTGAACGGGGAGCCCGTCGACGGCCTCGCGGCCGCGATGGCGCGCAGCGCCGGCGAGGCCGTGCTGCGCCACCCCGGCGGCGTGGGCGACGACGACTTCCTCGTCACCCTCTCCGAGGGCCTGGTGATGTCCGGCATCGCGATGTCGATCAGCGGGGACAGCCGCCCCTCCTCGGGCGCCTGTCACGAGATCAGCCACGCCTTCGACCTGCTCTTCCCGGCGCGGGCCGCGTCCCACGGCGAGCAGTGCGGTCTCGGCGCGGCCTTCGCCATGCACCTGCGCGGCGCCCCCGAGGGCTCCGCCCAGATGGTCGAGACGCTCCGCCGGCACGGCCTCCCGGTCACGCCGGAGGAGATGGGCTTCACCGTGGACGAGTTCGTCCAGGCGGTGTCCTTCGCCCCGCAGACCCGGCCCGGCCGGTTCACCATCCTGGAACACCTCGACCTGTCCGACGACGAGATCAGGGACGCGTACGCCGACTATGCAAAAGCCATCGGTAGCTGAGCTCCGTCCGGTCGTCCACCCCCCGGGTGTGAAGGACCGGCGGAGCGGTGAGCACTGGGGCGGCCGCCTGTACATGCGGGAGATCTCCCTCCGCATCACCCGGCGGCTGGTGACCACCAAGGTCACGCCCAACCAGCTGACCTACCTGATGACCCTCTGCGGCGTGCTCGCCGCCCCGGCGCTCCTCGTGCCGGGCATCACCGGCGCCGTCCTCGGCGTCGTGATGGTCCAGCTCTACCTGCTGCTCGACTGCGTCGACGGCGAGGTGGCCCGCTGGAAGAAGCAGTTCTCGCTGCAGGGCGTCTGGCTCGACCGCGTCGGCGCGTACCTCTGCGACGCGGCGGTGCTCGTGGGCTTCGGCCTGCGCGCCGCCGACCCGTGGGGCACGGGCCGGATCGACTGGCTGTGGGCCTTCCTCGGCACGCTGGCCGCGCTCGGCGCGATCCTGATCAAGGCCGAGACCGACCTCGTCGGTGTCGCCCGGCACCAGGGCGGGCTGCCGCCGGTCAAGGAGTCGGCCTCCGAGCCGCGCTCCTCCGGCATGGCGCTGGCCCGCAGGGCCGCCGCCGCGCTCAAGTTCCACCGCCTGATCCTGGGGATCGAGGCGTCCTTCCTGATCCTGTTCCTCGCCATCGCGGACCAGGTCAGGGGAGACCTCTTCTTCTCCCGGCTGGGTGTCGCCGTCCTCTGCGGCATCGCCCTGCTCCAGACCGTGCTGCACCTGGTCTCGATCCTGGTATCGAGCAGGCTGAAGTGAGGCCGGCCGTGAGTGCGCCGCTCAAGGTGGGTGCCGTCGTCATCACGATGGGCACCCGCCCCGACGACCTGCGCGCGCTGATCGACTCGGTCGCCAAGCAGGAGGGCGACCCGGTCGAGGTCGTCGTCGTCGGCCAGGGCACCCCGGTCACCGGGGTGCCCGACTGGGTGCGGACCGTCGACCTGCCGGAGAACGTCGGCATCCCGGAGGGCCGCAACGTCGGCATCGAGGCCTTCGGGCCCGGCGGCACCGACGTCGACGTCCTGCTCTTCCTCGACGACGACGGACTCCTCGCGCACACGGACACCGCCGAACTGGTCCGCCAGGCCTTCACGGCCGACCCGCGGCTCGGCATCATCAGCTTCCGTATCGCCGATCCGGAGACCGGCGAGACCCAGCGTCGGCACGTTCCGCGGCTCCGCGCCTCGGACCCGATGCGCTCCTCGCGGGTCACCACCTTCCTCGGCGGCGCCAACGCCGTCCGAACCAAGGTCTTCGCCGAAGTCGGCCTGCTCCCGGGCGAGTTCTTCTACGCGCACGAGGAGACCGATCTCGCCTGGCGCGCGCTCGACGCCGACTGGATGATCGACTACCGTTCCGACATGGTGCTGTTGCACCCCACCACCGCACCGTCCCGCCACGCCTCGTACCACTTCAACGTGGCCCGCAACCGCGTCTGGCTCGCACGTCGCAATCTGCCCGCGCCCCTGGTGCCGGTGTATCTCGGCGTCTGGCTCCTCCTCACCCTCGCCCGCCGGCCCTCGCCCTCCGCACTCAAGGCCTGGCTCGGCGGTTTCCGCGAGGGATGGGCCGCCCCCTGCGGACCCCGGCGTCCCATGAGGTGGCGTACGGTGTGGCGGCTGACCCGGCTGGGTCGCCCCCCGGTCGTCTGACATCGTGGTACCGACGTGCCGCGCATTTTGAACACGAAGGTTTCGACTGTGAGTGACACACACCAGGGCGGGGCGGTCGCGACGAGCGCGCCCCCTTCCCCCGACGAGGGCCTTGCCCCGGCCGAGTTGGCCGCGAAGTACGGCCTCTCGGTCAGCGGCGCCCGGCCCGGGATTTTCGCGTACGTACGCGACCTGTGGAGCCGCCGCCACTTCATCCTGGCCTTCTCCTCGGCGAAGCTCGCCGCCCAGTACAGCCAGGCGAAGCTGGGCCAGGTGTGGCAGGTGGCGACCCCGCTGCTCAACGCCCTGGTCTACTACCTGATCTTCGGGCTGATCCTGGGCGCCGGGCAGGGGATGACCAAGGAGGTCTACATCCCCTTCCTGGTCACGGGCATCTTCGTGTTCACCTTCACCCAGAGCTCGGTCATGGCCGGTGTCCGGGCGATCTCGGGCAACCTCGGTCTCGTGCGCGCCCTGCACTTCCCGCGCGCCACGCTCCCGATCTCCTTCTCGCTCCAGCAGCTCCAGCAGCTGCTGTACTCGATGGTCGTGCTCGTGGCCGTCGCCGTCATCTTCGGCAGCTACCCCTCCCTCCGGTGGCTGCTGGTGATCCCGGCGCTGGCCCTCCAGTTCGTGTTCAACACGGGCCTGGCCATGATCATGGCCCGGATGGGCGCGAAGACGCCCGACCTCGCCCAGCTGATGCCCTTCATCATGCGGACGTGGATGTACGCCTCCGGCGTCATGTTCTCGATCCAGACGATGCTGGCCGACAAGCCGGCCTGGATCGCCGACATCCTCATGTACAACCCGGCGGCGGTGTACATGGACCTGATCCGCTTCGCCCTCATCGACGGCTACAGCGCGAGCAACCTGCCCGACCACGTGTGGATGACCGCGCTCGCCTGGGCCCTGGTCTTCGGCATCGGCGGCTTCGTCTACTTCTGGAAGGCCGAGGAGAGGTACGGCCGTGGCTGACACGAACCGGGACGCGAAGGTCCCCACCGTCATCTGCGACGACGTCCACATCGTCTACCGCGTCCACACGGGCGGCGGAGGCAAGGGCAGCGCGACCGCGGCCCTCAGCCGGATCGTCGGCCGCGGCAAGGCCGAGGTCTCCCGGGGCGTCCGCAAGGTCCACGCCGTCCGCGGCGTCACCTTCACCGCGTACAAGGGCGAGGCCATCGGCCTCATCGGCAGCAACGGCTCCGGCAAGTCCACGCTGCTGCGCGCCATCGCCGGCCTGCTCCCCACCGAGAGCGGCAAGGTCTACACCGACGGCCAGCCCTCGCTGCTCGGCGTCAACGCGGCCCTGATGAACGACCTCACCGGTGAGCGCAACGTGATCCTCGGCGGTCTCGCCATGGGCATGAGCCGCGAGGAGGTGCGCTCCCGCTACGACGGCATCGTCGACTTCTCCGGCATCAACGAGAAGGGCGACTTCATCAGCCTCCCCATGCGGACGTACTCCTCCGGCATGGGCGCCCGGCTCCGCTTCGCCATCGCGGCCGCCAAGAACCACGACGTCCTCCTCATCGACGAGGCGCTCGCGACCGGTGACCGCAAGTTCCAGATCCGCTCCGAGGAGCGCATCCGCGAGCTGCGCAAGGAGGCCGGCACGGTCTTCCTGGTCAGCCACAGCAACAAGTCCATCCGGGACACCTGCGACCGGGTGCTCTGGCTGGAGAAGGGCCAGCTCCTGATGGACGGCCCGACGGACGAGGTCATCAAGGCGTACGAGCGGGAGACCGCGCGCTGATCCCCGCGTCGAGGAGCCCCTGCCGGTTCACCGGTAGGGGCTCCTCCGGTTTCCGCGCGTCGCGGCCCCGCCCGGAATGTTCATGCGGTCAACATCGGGCAGGATGAGCCCATGGCAGCGATCTCGGGGGGAAAGACCTACCACCACGGCGATCTGCGCAACGCGCTGATCTGCGCGGCCGTCGACCTGGCCACCGACGGCGGCCCCGAGCGGGTCGTCCTGCGGGAGGCCGCCCGCCGGGTCGGCGTCTCGCCCACCGCCGCCTACCGCCACTTCGACGGGCGCGGCGAGCTGCTCCGTACGGTCAAGGTCCACGCCCAGCGCCTGCTCGCCGACTCCATGGAGTCGGCCGTCGCCCGTGAGCCCGGCCCCGAGGACGCCGCCCTGGCGGCCGAGCGCAGGCTCGTCGCCCTCTGCCGGGGGTACGTCGGCTTCGCCGTGGAGCAGCCCGGCCTGTACCGGGCCGCGTTCTGCGCCCCCCGGCCCGCCGAGGAGGCCGGGGCGTGGGCGGAGCCCGAGATCCGGGCGTTCACCCTGCTGAAGGAGGCGCTGGAGGCGCTGGAGTCCCTGGAGGTCGCGGCGGACGTCGCCGCGTGGTCCGCCGTGCACGGACTGTCACTCCTCCTGCTCGAAGGCCCCCTCCGCCGCCTCCCCGCGCAGCGCAGGAACGACGTCGTCGAGTCCACTCTCGCCATGGTCGTCTCCGGCACGCGGAGCCGCTGACCCCGCCGCACCCAACTTCCCTGCCGGATAGGGGAGTTGACAGGGAAACCGGGCGAAGTCCCTGCTCGGCGCCACCCCCGAACATCGACGGCCGTCGTACAACGTAAGCTGGACCGGTCTGTTTCGAGGCAAGTAGGGCCATACCCCGCGGCCATCGGGTCGCCCGGAGACGGCCCGGCGGGCAGGGGTCGGCGGCGTGTCCGAAATAGGATGGATTGGATCGGCAGTGTAGAACGGGAGTCGTGACGGCCATGACGCAGAATCTCCAGCTCCACGAGGGTGTCGCCGTCCCCTTGTCGGACAGCGCCCGGTGACGGGTACCCGGCAGGTGCGCCCCGACGCCTCCTCGCGCACCACACTCGGCAAGGCCGCGGACGAGAACTTCCCCGTGGCCCCCTTCTTCCTGCCCCGCGCCTGGCGCGACGACCTCATGGCCGTCTACGGCTTCGCCCGCCTCGTCGACGACATCGGCGACGGCGACCTCGCCCCCGGCGGCGCCGACGCCCGCCACCTGGGCCTCTCCCCAAAGGAGGCGGAGGACCGCCTCGCCTTCCTCGACGCCTTCGAGACCGACCTCCGGCGCGTCTTCGACGGCACACCGCACCACCCCCTGCTCCGCGCGCTCCAGCCGACCGTCCGCCGGTGCGGCCTCACGCCCGAGCCCTTCCTCGGCCTGGTCGCGGCCAACCGCCAGGACCAGCAGGTCCGCCGCTACGAGACGTACGACGACCTCCTCGCGTACTGCGAGCTCTCCGCGAACCCCGTCGGCCGCCTGGTCCTCGGCATCACCGGCACCGCGACGCCCGAGCGGATCCGCCGCTCCGACGAGATCTGCACCGCGCTCCAGGTCGTCGAGCACCTCCAGGACGTCGCCGAGGACCTCGGCCGCGACCGGATCTACCTGCCCGCGGAGGACCTGAAGCGCTTCCACGTCACCGAGGACGACCTCGCCCGGCCCACCGCCGGCGCCTCCGTGCGCGCGCTGATCGCCTACGAGGCCCAGCGCGCCCGCGACCTGCTGCACGCCGGCGTGCCGCTCGTCGGCAGCGTCCACGGCCGCCTCCGGCTCCTCCTCGCGGGCTTCACCGCCGGGGGACTCGCGGCGCTCGACGCGGTCACCGACGCCGGATACGACGTGCTCGCCGGGCCTCCCAGGGCCGGCAAGCCGAGCCTGATGCGCCAGGTCGGAGCGGTCCTGCTCCGGGCGCGGAAAGAGGGGTGAGCGTGACCGTGGAGGGACTGTCCCAGCCGTCCGCACCGGTCCAGGCCGCCTACAGCTACTGCGAGGCGGTCACCGGGCAGCAGGCCCGCAACTTCGCGTACGGGATCAGGCTGCTGCCGGCCGACAAGCGCCAGGCCATGTCGGCCCTGTACGCGTTCTCGCGGCGCGTCGACGACATCGGCGACGGCCCGCTCGACCCCGAGGTCAAGTGGGAGCGGCTCGAAGCGACCCGCGCCCTGCTCGACCGGGTCCGCGCGGGGGAGGTCGAGGACGACGACACCGACCCCGTCGCCGTCGCCCTCGCCGACTCGGCCCGGCGCTTCCCGATCCCGCTGGGCGGCCTCGACGAACTCATCGACGGCGTCCTCATGGACGTGCGCGGGGCGACCTACGAGACCTGGGACGACCTCAAGGTCTACTGCCGCTGCGTCGCGGGCGCCATCGGCCGGCTCTCCCTCGGCGTCTTCGGCACCCAGCCCGGCGCCCGGGACGCCGACAGGGCCCCCGAGTACGCCGACGTCCTCGGCCTCGCGCTCCAACTCACCAACATCCTGAGGGACGTCCGCGAGGACGCGGGCAACGGGCGCACCTACCTGCCCGCCCAGGACCTCGACAAGTTCGGCTGCCAGGACGGGTTCGGCGGCGCGACCATGCCCGCCGGATCCGACTTCGCCGGGCTCGTCCACTTCGAAGTCCGGCGCGCCCGCGCCCTGTTCGCCGAGGGCTACCGGCTCCTGCCGATGCTCGACCGCCGCAGCGGCGCCTGCGTCGCCGCCATGGCCGGCATCTACCGGCGCCTCCTCGACCGGATCGAGCGCGACCCGGAGGCCGTGCTCCGCGGCCGGGTCTCCCTGCCGGGACGCGAGAAGGCGTACGTCGCGGTGCGCGGCCTCTCCGGCCTCGACACCCGCAGCATCGCCCGACGCGACGTCAGGAGGCGTGCCTGATGGGCCCGAACGGCACCGACGGGGACACCCGGCAGCCGCACGTCGTCGTCGTCGGCGGCGGGCTCGCCGGGATCACGTCCGCGCTCCAGCTCTCCGACGCCGGGGTGCGGGTCACCCTGCTCGAAGGGCGGCCCCGGCTCGGCGGCCTCGCCTTCTCCTTCCGTCGCGGCGACCTGAACGTCGACAACGGCCAGCACGTCTACCTGCGGTGCTGCACCGCCTACCGCTGGTTCCTCGACCGCGTCGACGGCGCCCACCTCGCCCCCGTCCAGGACCGCATGGACGTGCCCGTCCTCGACGTCGCCCACCCCAGGGGGCCGCGCCTCGGCCGGCTGCGCCGCGACGCCCTCCCCGTACCGCTGCACCTGGCCCGCAGCCTCGCCGCCTACCCGCACCTCAGCCTCGCCGAACGCGCGAGCGTCGGCCGCGCCGCCCTCGCGCTCGGCCGCCTCGACCCCGCCGACCCGGCCCTCGACGGCATCGACTTCGCCACCTGGCTCGGCCGCCACGGACAGTCCCCGCGGACCGTCGAGGCGCTGTGGGACCTCGTCGGCGTCGCGACCCTCAACGCCACCGCGCCGAACGCCTCGATGGGCCTCGCCGCGATGGTCTTCAAGACCGGCCTGCTCTCCGAGGCGGGCGCCGCCGACATCGGCTGGGCCCACGTCCCCCTCGGCGAACTCCACGACACCCTCGCGGGCAAGGCCCTCGAAGCCGGCGGAGTGCGGGTCGCGCTGCGCACCAAGGCCGAGCGGATCTCCCGTACGGACGACGGGCGCTGGTCCGTCGAGGTGCCCGGCGAGACCCTCGACGCCGACGCCGTCGTCCTCGCCGTGCCCCAGCACGAGACGCACGCGCTGCTGCCCGAGGGCGCCCTCGACGACCCCGACCGGCTCCTCGACATCGACACGGCGCCCATCCTCAACCTGCACGTCGTCTACGACCGCAAGGTCCTGCGGCAGCCGTTCTTCACCGCTCTCGGCTCCCCGGTGCAGTGGGTCTTCGACCGCACCGGGTCCTCCGGCCTCAAGGGCCCCGGACAGTACCTCGCGGTGTCCCAGTCCGCCGCCCAGGACGACATCGACGAGCCCGTCGCCGTCCTCCGCGAGCGGTACCTCCCGGAGCTGGAGCGGCTGCTGCCCGCCGCCAGGGGCGCCGGGATCCGCGACTTCTTCGTCACCCGGGAGCGGACAGCGACGTTCGCCCCCACCCCCGGCGTCGGGCGGCTCCGCCCCGGCGCCCGCACCCGGGCAACCGGCCTCTACCTGGCCGGATCCTGGACCGCCACCGGCTGGCCCGCGACCATGGAGAGCGCCGTCCGCAGCGGCTTCAGCGCCGCGGGCGCCGCGCTCTCCACCCTCGGCCGCCGTCATGACCATCCGCTGCAGGAGGCGGCATGACTGTGAGTACCGGAACAAGAGGAGAGACCGTGCCGACTGTGCCGCCGGGTAATCCGGCCGTCGACACCGCGGACGTGTCCGCACTGCTGGAGCGGGGGCGGACCCTGTCCACCCCCGTACTGCGGGCGGCCGTCGACCGCCTCGCGCCGCCCATGGACACCGTGGCCGCCTACCACTTCGGGTGGATCGACGCCCAGGGCAACCCCGCCGACGGCGACGGCGGCAAGGCCGTCCGCCCGGCGCTCGCCCTGCTGTCGGCCGAGGCCGCGGGCGCCGCGCCCGAGGTCGGGGTCCCCGGCGCCGTCGCCGTGGAACTCGTCCACAACTTCTCGCTGCTCCACGACGACCTGATGGACGGCGACGAGCAGCGCCGGCACCGCGACACCGTGTGGAAGGTGCACGGCCCCGCGCAGGCCATCCTCGTCGGCGACGCGCTCTTCGCGCTCGCCAACGAGCTGCTCCTGGAGATCGGCACCGTCGAGGCCGGCCGGGCCACCCGCCGCCTCACCACCGCCACCCGCAAGCTCATCGACGGCCAGGCCCAGGACATCAGCTACGAGCACCGCGAGCGGGTCACCGTCGAGGAGTGCCTGGAGATGGAGGGCAACAAGACCGGCGCCCTCCTCGCCTGCGCCGTCTCCATCGGCGCCGTCCTCGGCGGCGCCGACGACCGGACCGCCGACAAGCTGGAGGAGTACGGCTACCACCTCGGCCTCGCCTTCCAGGCCGTCGACGACCTGCTCGGCATCTGGGGCGACCCGGAGTCCACCGGCAAGCAGACCTGGAGCGACCTGCGCCAGCGCAAGAAGTCCCTCCCCGTCGTCGCCGCGCTCGCCGCCGGCGGCCCCGCATCGGAGCGGCTCGGCGAACTCCTCGCCGAGGACGCCAAGTCCAACGACTTCGACTCGTTCTCCGAGGAGGAGTTCGCCTTCCGCGCCGCCCTCATCGAGGAGGCCGGAGGCCGCGAGTGGACCTCCCAGGAGGCCCGCCGCCAGCACGCCGTCGCCATCGCCGCCCTGCACGAGGTGGACATGCCCGACCGCGTGCGGGAGCAGCTCACCGCGCTCGCCGACTTCGTGGTCGTACGGAAGCGATGAGCGCCCGCACCCTGATATGAGTTCGCGGTCGCCGGCCGGTGCCTTCCGGCGCCGGCCGACGGCAGACCCGCAGAAGCAGAAGAAACCGACTGCCAAAAGGGGAAGCCATGACAGCGACGACCGACGGAAGCGCCGGGGCCTCGGGCCCCCGCGCGGCCGCGGCCAGCACGACGTACGCCTCCGACGCCGCAGCGCCGGACCTCGACGGGGCGGCGGCGCTGGCCGCGGAACGAGCCGTCGACGACCTTCTCGCCCGCCAGGACCCGGCGGGCTGGTGGAAGGGCGACCTGGAGACCAACGTCACCATGGACGCCGAGGACCTCCTGCTCCGGCAGTTCCTCGGCATCCTCGACGCCGACACCCTCCGGGCCTCCGCCCTCCACATCCGCCGCGCGCAGCGCGAGGACGGCGCCTGGGCCACCTTCCACGGCGGGCCCGGCGAACTCTCCGCCACCGTCGAGGCCTATGTGGCGCTCCGGCTCGCCGGGGACCCGCCCGAGGCCCCGCACATGGCCCGCGCCTCCGCCTGGGTCCGCGCCGGCGGCGGCATCGCCCGCGCCCGCGTCTTCACCCGCATCTGGCTGGCCCTCTTCGGCTGGTGGCGGTGGGAGGACCTCCCGGAGGTGCCACCGGAACTGATCTTCCTGCCCCGGTGGTTCCCGCTCAACATCTACGACTTCGGCTGCTGGGCCCGCCAGACGATCGTGCCGCTCACCGTCGTCTCCGCGAAGCGCCCCGTCCGGCCCGCGCCCTTCTCCCTCGACGAGCTCCACACCGACCCCGCCCGCCCGAACCCGCCCCGGCCCCTCGCCCCGCTCACCGGCTGGGACGGGGTCTTCCAGCGGCTCGACAAGGCCCTGCGCGTCTACCACCGGATCGCCCCGCGCGCCCTGCGCGGCACCGCGATGAACGTGGCCGCCCGGTGGATCGTCGAACGGCAGGAGAACGACGGCTGCTGGGGCGGCATCCAGCCCCCGGCCGTCTACTCCCTCATCGCGCTCCACCTCCTCGGCTACGACCTCGGGCACCCCGTCATGCGCGCCGGCCTGGAGTCCCTCGACCGGTTCGCCGTGCGGCGCGAGGACGGCTCGCGGATGATCGAGGCCTGCCAGTCCCCGGTCTGGGACACCTGCCTCGCCACCATCGCGCTCGCCGACGCCGGGCTGCGGCCCGACCACCCGGCCCTCGTCAAGGCCGTCGACTGGATGCTCGACGAGGAGATCACCAGGTCCGGGGACTGGTCCGTACGACGTCCCGGACTCCCGCCCGGCGGCTGGGCTTTCGAGTTCCACAACGACAACTACCCCGACATCGACGACACCGCCGAGGTGCTGCTCGCCCTGCGGCGGGTCGACCACCCCGACCCCGCCCGCGTCGAGGCGGCCGTCGCCCGGGGCGCGCGCTGGACGCTCGGCATGCAGTCCCGCAACGGCGCCTGGGGCGCCTTCGACGCCGACAACACCAGTCCGTTCCCCGACAAGCTGCCGTTCTGCGACTTCGGCGAGGTCACCGACCCGCCGTCGGCCGACGTGACCGCCCACGTCGTCGAGATGCTCGCCTACGAGGGACAGGCCGAACACCCCCGTGCCCGCCGGGGAATCGACTGGCTCCTCGCCGAACAGGAGCCGAACGGCGCCTGGTTCGGCCGCTGGGGCGTCAACCACGTCTACGGCACGGCCTCGGTGCTCCCCGCCCTGACCGCCGCCGGGATGCCCGTCTCCCACCCGGCGATCCGCCGGGCCGTCGCCTGGCTGGGCTCCGTCCAGAACGAGGACGGCGGCTGGGGCGAGGACCTCCGCTCGTACCACGACCCGGCCTGGATCGGGCGAGGCGTCTCCACCGCCTCCCAGACCGCGTGGGCGCTCATCAGCCTCCTCGCCGCGGGCGAGCGCGACTCCGAACCCGTCCGGCGGGGCGTCGCCTGGCTCGTCAGGACGCAGGCCGAGGACGGCACCTGGGACGAGCCGTACTTCACCGGCACCGGCTTCCCCTGGGACTTCTCCATCAACTACCACCTCTACCGGCAGGTCTTCCCGCTGACGGCGCTCGGGCGGTACCTGCACGGGGAGCCGAAACCCGCCACGGGCGCCCTGGCGCGGGCGCGGGCCCGGGCGGCGGCCGGGGCCGCACGGCCCTCCGAGGCGGGGTGATGGGCCGCGAGCGGGGAGAGGGCCCCGCGGACGCGCCCCCGCTGCTCGTCGCCTGCGCGCTGCGCATCGAGCGGTTCGCCCTGCGCGGCGGCGGCTCCGGCGGCGCTCCCGGCGCCGTCACCGTCGTGCGGACCGGCATGGGGCCTGCCCACGCCGACCGCGCAGTCTCCCGGGCGCTCGGCGAGGAGCGGTGGCGCGAGGCCGCCGTCATCGCCTCGGGCTTCTGCGCGGGGCTCGCTCCCGGCATGCACCCCGGGGACGTCGTCGTCGCCGACGAGACCCTGGGCCCCGACGGAACGACGACCCCGTGCGTCGGCACCGACCTCCTCGTGAAGGCCCTGGCCAGGGCCGTGCCCGGGCGGACCGTGCACACCGGCCCGCTCATCGGCTCCGACCACGTCGTGCGCGGGCCCGAGCGGGCCGCGCTCCGCGCCACGGGCGCCCTCGCGGTCGACATGGAGTCCGCGGCCACCCTCCGGGCCGCCCGGGCCGCCCGCCGCCCCGGTGACGGCCCCGAAGGGCGTCCGGTTGCGGCCGTCCGGGTGGTCGTGGACGCTCCGGAACATGAACTGGTCCGGATCGGCACGGTGCGCGGGGGAATATCGGCCTTCCGCGTTCTCCGTGCCGTCCTTCCCGCATTCTTCGAATGGCACCGTTCTTTGCTGCTCCCCAGGAGGTGAGCGAGTTATGGCCATGCCGCTCCGTCAGTCCATCCGGGTCGGGACCTACCTCTTCGAACAGAAGCTCCGCAAGCGTGACAAGTTCCCGCTGATCGTCGAGCTGGAGCCGCTCTTCGCCTGCAACCTCAAGTGCGAGGGCTGCGGAAAGATCCAGCACCCGGCGGGTGTCCTCAAGCAGCGCATGCCGGTCGCCCAGGCGGTCGGCGCCGTCCTGGAGTCCGGCGCGCCCATGGTCTCCATCGCCGGCGGCGAGCCGCTGATGCACCCTCAGATCCACGAGATCGTCCGTCAGTTGGTGGCGAAGAGGAAGTACGTCTTCCTCTGCACCAACGCGATGCTGCTCCGCAGGAAGCTGGAGAACTTCACCCCCTCCCCGTACTTCGCCTTCGCCGTCCACATCGACGGCCTGCGCGAGCGGCACGACGAATCCGTCGCCAAGGAAGGCGTGTTCGACGAGGCCGTGGCGGCCATCAAGGAGGCCAGGCGGCGCGGATTCCGCGTCACCACCAATTCGACCTTCTTCAACACCGACACCCCGCAGACGATCATCGAGGTCCTCAATTTCCTCAACGACGACCTCCAGGTCGACGAAATGATGATCTCTCCCGCCTACGCCTACGAGAAGGCGCCCGACCAGGAGCACTTCCTCGGCGTCGAACAGACCAGGGAACTCTTCAAGAAGGCCTTCGCGGGAGGAAACCGGCGCCGCTGGCGCCTCAACCACTCCCCGCTCTTCCTCGACTTCCTCGAGGGAAAGGCCGATTTCCCCTGCACCGCCTGGGCCATTCCCAACTACTCCCTCTTCGGATGGCAGCGCCCCTGCTATCTCATGAGCGACGGCTACGTCCCCACGTACCGCGAACTCATCGAGGAGACCGACTGGGACAAGTACGGCCGCGGAAAGGACCCGCGCTGCGCCAACTGCATGGCGCACTGCGGATACGAACCGACCGCGGTCCTCGCCACCATGGGCTCCCTCAAGGAATCCCTGCGGGCGGTCCGGGAGACCGTCTCGGGGAAGAGCGCGTGAGGCGGGCGCGATGAGCGGGGAGTTCGACCTGCGGGCCCTGCTCGCCGAGCGCGGCGGCGAGCGGTACGAGCTGCACGCGAAGTACCTCAACCCGCAGCTGCCGCGCATGCTCCACACCATCGGTTTCGACAAGGTCTACGAGCGGGCGGAGGGCGCCCACTTCTGGGACGCCGACGGCGTCGACCACCTCGACATGCTCGCCGGCTTCGGCGTCATGGGCCTCGGGCGGCACCACCCCGTCGTCCGCAAGGCCCTCCACGACGTCCTCGACGCCCAGCTCGCCGACCTGACCCGCTTCGACTGCCAGCCGCTGCCCGGCCTCCTCGCCGAGCGGCTGCTCGCCCACAGCCCCCACCTCGACCGGGTCTTCTTCGGCAACAGCGGCACGGAGGCCGTCGAGACCGCCCTCAAGTTCGCCCGGTACGCCACCGGGCGGCCCCGGGTCCTCTACTGCGCGCACGCCTTCCACGGGCTCACCGCCGGCGCGCTCTCCGTCAACGGCGAGGACGGCTTCCGGGACGGCTTCGGCCCGCTCCTCCCCGACACCGCGATCGCCCTCGGCGACCTCGACGCCCTGGAGCGCGAGCTCCGCCGCGGCGACGTGGCCGCCTTCGTCGTCGAGCCCATCCAGGGCAAGGGCGTCCACGAGGCGCCGCCCGGCTTCCTGCGCGCCGCCCAGGAGCTGCTGCACCGGCACGGCGCCCTGCTCGTCGCCGACGAGGTGCAGACCGGCCTGGGCAGGACCGGCGACTTCTACGCGTACCAGCACGAGCCCGGCGTCGAGCCGGACCTCGTCTGCGTCGCCAAGGCGCTCTCCGGCGGGTACGTGCCGGTCGGCGCCACCCTCGGCAAGGACTGGATCTTCAAGAAGGTCTACTCCTCGATGGACCGGGTCCTCGTCCACTCGGCGAGCTTCGGTGCGAACGCGCAGGCCATGGCCGCCGGGCTCGCCGTCCTCTCCGTCATGGAGGACGAGGACGTCCTCGGCCGCGTCCGGCGGGTGGGCGGGCTGCTGCGCTCGCGCCTGGAGGAGCTCGTGCCCCGGTACGAGCTGCTGCACCAGGTGCGGGGGCGCGGTCTGATGATCGGCATCGAGTTCGGCCGGCCGACCTCGCTGGGCCTGCGCGGCCGGTGGGCGATGCTCCAGGCGGCCCGCAAGGGGCTCTTCGCCCAGATGGTCGTCGTGCCGCTGCTCCAGCGGCACAGGATCCTCACCCAGGTCTCCGGGGACCACCTGGAGGTGATCAAGCTGATTCCGCCGCTGGTCGTCGACGAGGCGGACGTGGACCGGTTCGTGACCGCCTTCACGGCCGTCATGGACGACGCCCACGGCGGCGGTGGTCTGATGTGGGACTTCGGGCGCACACTGGTGAAGCAGGCGGTCGCCCAGCGCTGACCCCGTGCGTATGCCGGAGAGTTTTTGCCTCTGGGGCAAGAAACTTGCCTCAGAGGCATGATCCTGGCGGAATGGACGCATGGACCACGTCCCCGGGGAGACCTCCCCGGCCCCCGCCACCGCCGCCGACCTGCTGCCGGACGTCGCCCCGCAGCTGCGGGCCCTGCGCCGCCGCCGGGGGCTCACCCTGGAGGCCGCCGCCCACCGGGCCGGACTCTCGCCGGCCCACCTCTCCCGGCTGGAGACGGGGAACCGGCAGCCCTCGCTCCCGATGCTGCTCGCCCTCGCCCGTACCTACGGTACGACGGTCTCCGAGCTGCTCGGCGAGGCCCCTCCCGAGCACGACCCCGTCGTCCGGGCGGGCCGCTCCGACCCCGTCGAGGCCGACGGCTGGATCTACCGCCAGGCGGGCGGCGCCGGGCGCGCCCTCCAGTGCCTGCGCGTCCACGTGCCGTACGCCACGAAGGCCGACATCGTGCGCGTCCATCCCGGCGAGGAGTGGATCCACGTCCTGGAGGGGCAGGTGCGGCTCGCCCTCGGCGACGCCGTCCACGTCCTCGATCCCGGGGACAGCGCGCACTTCGACTCGCTCGTCCCGCACCGCATCGGCGCCGCCACGCGCGGCGGCGCCGAGCTGCTCTTCGTCCACACCCTGATGCAGAGCCCCGTCGCCGAGCGGTGTCTCGGCGACGGGACCCCGCACCGGCGCTGAACCCCTCAGAAAGGACCGACATGCCTGGAATGTCAGAGAAGTCCGCGGCGATCACCGGCGAGGAGCGCGGTGAGGGCAAGTTCCCGAAGGGGCTCGTGCTCCGCCTCTTCGCCTACCTGATCGCCGGTCACCTCTTCGCCGGCTTCCTCTACCTGCTGTTCAGCATGGGCGCCGGCCAGTGAGGGGCCGCAGCCAGTGAGGGGCCGCAGCCGGTGAGGGGCCGCGGCGGGTGAGGGGCCGCGACCGGTAGGGGTCGCCGGGAGCGGGGTGTCCTACGCCTCCGTGAGCAGACGCTCGCGGAGGCGTTCGCGCGTCTCGGGGGAGAGCTTCAGGCCCTCCGTGAGGTACGCCTCCACCGAACCCCAGGCCGCCTCGACCGATTCCAGGGCGGCCCGCAGGTACTCCACCCGCGCGTCGAAGAGCGGGCTGAGCAGCTCCATCACCTCGGGCGACATGGCGTCCGCCGAGGTGGAGCTGCGGCGCACCTTGTAGCGGCGGTGCGGGGCGTTCGACTTCACGTAGTCGGCCTCGATGGCCTCCCGCTCGACGCCGACCGCGAGCAGGGTGACCGCGATGGAGAGGCCCGCGCGGTCCTTGCCGGCCGCGCAGTGCATGAGGGCCGGGACGCTGTCCTCCGCCAGGGCGTGCAGGAGCCGGCTGTGCTCGGCGGTCCGCTCGACCAGCATCGTCCGGTACGAATCGGACATACGGGCCGCCGCCTTGCCGTCGCCCAGGATCTCCCGCAGCTGCACGACGTCGCCGTCGCGGACCATCTTCCAGAACTCCTTGCCGTCGGCCGGGTCGCTCAGCGGTATGTTCACGTTCCGCACGCCGGGGAGCTCGACGTCCGCGCCCTCGATCTGGCGGTCCGCGGTGTTGCGGAAGTCGAAGACGGTGTGGAGGTTCAGCGAGGCGAGGAAGGCCGCGTCCTCCTCGGTCGCGTGGGCGAGGTGGCCGCTGCGGAAGAGGCGCCCGGGACGGACCGCCCGCCCGTCCGTCGTCGGCAGGCCGCCCACGTCCCGGAAGTTGCGGACCTCCGCGAGCTCGGGCTCGTTCGCGTCGATGGGCGGGACCTGCGGCAGCTGCTGCGTCACGGATGCTCCTGGTGGTCGGTGTTCGGGTGCCGGGCACGCGAGATCGGTTCCTGGCGCAATCATCCAGGTGACGACGTGTCGGCGCACCCCATCTGGTGGAAATGGGCGATCTGTCCGTTATGAGGCCTAGGCCACAACGCGCCCCGCTTGAAGGTGAGATGAGAGGCCGCTCGTGAGCAGGGTCATAGAGGTGACGGATCGTGGTCGGAGGCCCGGAGCAATTCCCGTGCACGAAAAGGAAATCGAGGGACCGTCATCCACGCAGGGTGATCGAAATTCGGCCGGGAAATAGCCGCCGATCTTGGGAAGGGAAAAGTGCGGCTTGTTTGCTCCGACCCCGCTCGTCTAGCGTCGCCATCAATCCGGTCGGACCGCCTAATCCTGCCACCGCCCGGAATCCGCACTCATCCCATGCACGGCAGGAGCGGGGGACCCAGGAATGACGCCGGTCCCGCGACGCAGGACGGCTTGGGGTGAAGCCGCGTGACACGCGGCCGGGCATCTCCAGTCCGAACCCGACAGCTCACCTCGTAGGCGCCGGAGAGGAATTCGCCATGCCCGCGAAGGGTAAGCACCGCCGTCCCAAGTTCAGCCCCCTGACCCGCGGCCTCGTCGCCGCCGGTACGGGCGGCGCCGTCGTCGCCCTGCCGATCTTCGGCGCCACCGGGGCCTACGCCGCCGAGCAGGCCGCCCCGGCCGCCGTTCCCGCCCAGGCCGTGACCGTCGCCGCCCAGGCGAAGGCCCCCGCCGCGCTGAAGGCGACCCCGGTCGCCGCCGTGAAGGCCGCCCCGAAGACGTACTCCGTCGTCAGCGGCGACTACCTCTCGAAGATCGCCGACGAGCAGAACGTCGCCGGTGGCTGGGAGAAGCTCTACGAGGACAACCGCCAGGTCGTCGGTGAGGACCCCTCGCTGATCATGCCCGGCATGAAGCTGACCCTCGGTGCGAAGAGCACCCCGGCCGGCACCGTGAAGGCCGCCCCGAAGAGCACCGTGAAGGCGCACTCCCAGAAGGCGCAGACCAAGAAGAAGTCGTCCTCGGCCTCCTCTTCCTCGTCCTCCTCCGCCGCCTCGTCGCCCTCCTCCTCTTCCTCCTCGAAGAACGGCGACACCCAGCGCGCCTCCCGCAGCACCGAGCGCACCTCCGTGGCCGCCACCTCGTCCGGCTGGGTCGCCCCCGTCGGCAACGGCGTCTCCACCCCGTACCGCGCCTCCGGCTCCATGTGGTCCTCCGGCTACCACACCGGTGCCGACTTCATCGCCTCCTCCGGCACCACCGTCCGCGCCGTCGGCGCCGGCACGGTCGTCTCCGCCGGCTGGAGCGGCGCCTACGGCAACGAGGTCGTCATCCAGCACGCCGACGGCAACTACTCGCAGTACGCGCACCTCTCGTCCCTCTCCGTCTCCGCCGGCCAGCAGGTCGGCGGCGGCCAGCAGATCGGCCTCTCCGGCTCGACCGGCAACTCCACCGGCCCGCACCTGCACTTCGAGATCCGCACCTCGCCGAGCTACGGCTCGGACATCGACCCGCTCGCGTACCTGCGCGGCCACGGCGTCTCCATCTGACGCACGCGCTGACGCACGCCCCCCCCGCGCGCACCACGACGACGGCCCGGCACCTGTGTGCCGGGCCGTCGCCGTATTCCGTCTTGGGGAATTCTTTATCGGTGGCATATGTCACTGCTCGTCAACCCCTCCCTACGGTCGCGTAGGTCACATTCGAAAGGGAAGGATGTGCACCCGTGGCAGACGATTCGAGATCAGAAGACAAGAACGCCATCGGGTCGTACGCGGCGATCGGCGACAGTTTCACCGAGGGCGTCGGAGACCCCGGGCCCGACGGGACCTTCGTCGGCTGGGCGGACCGCTTCGCGGTCCTGCTCGCCGACCAGCTGCCGGAGCACGACACCTTCCGCTACGCCAACCTGGCCGTACGGGGACGCCTGCTCGACCAGATCGTGGCGGAACAGGTCCCGAGGGCGAAGGAACTCGCCCCCGACCTGGTGACCTTCTGCGCCGGCGGCAACGACATCATCCGCCCCGGCACGGACCCCGACGACGTGGCCGAGCGCTTCGAGCGCGCCGTAGCGGACCTCACCTCCGCCGTCGGCACGGTCATGGTGACCACCGGCTTCGACACCCGTGACGTCCCCGTGCTCAAGCACCTGCGGGGGAAGATCGCCACGTACACCGCGCACGTGCGGTCCATCGCCGACCGGTACGACTGCCCGGTCCTCGACCTGTGGTCCCTCAAGTCCGTGCAGGACCGGCGGGCCTGGGACGACGACCGGCTCCACCTCTCGGCCGACGGCCACACCCGGGTCGCGCTCCGCGCCGCCCAGGTCCTCGGCATGGAGGTCCCGGCCGACCCGGACCAGCCGTGGCCGCCGCTGCCGGCGCGCGGCACCCTGGAGGTCCGGCGCGACGACATCCACTGGGCCAAGGAGTACCTCGTGCCCTGGATCGGCCGCCGGCTCCGCGGCGAGAGCTCCGGCGACCACGTCGAGGCCAAGCGCCCGGACCTCATGCCCCTGTAAGGGGCGGTGCGGCGGGGATCCGCTCCAGGACCCCGCCGGCGAACACGTCGTACAGCGGCAGCGTCTCCAGGTGGACGTACCCGATGTGGCAGTCGCAGACGGCGAGGGGACAGGCGCGGGGACGCAGGGCGGCGCGGTACGAGCCGTCGTACAGGTTGCCCAGCTCCGCCCTGACGAAGTGGCAGCGCCGCACCGTCCCCTCGCCGTCCACCGAGATCACCGACTCGCCCGTGCGGCAGGGCAGCCCCGCCGAGCGGTGCGGATGCCGGCTGTACGGGAAGAGCGGGTCGACGGCCGTCCACTCCGCCGCCTCCGCGTCGGTGTACGTGTGCCCCTCGGCCGCGTTCACCCACAGGTAGACGTGCGGCGGCAGCGCGGCCCGCAGGCGCCGCGCCTCCTCCCGGTGCTCCGGGAGGCCGACCACACCGACGCTGAACCGGACGCCCCGGTCCGCGAGCTCCCGGCACTTGCCGAGGAACCGCTCGTACGGCGTCTGCCCCGGGTGGTACGTGCACCACAGCGCCACGCTCGCCGGGTCGGCCTCCGCCAGCCACTCCGTACGGCAGCTCAGATTGGTCTGGATCGCGACCCGCTCGACGTGCGGGAGCCGCGAGAGCTCCACCAGCGCGCGCCGGTACCAGGAGCGCACCAGACCCTCGCCCCACGGCGTGAACAGGATCCGCAGCCGGTCCTCCGTCTGCGCCGCCGCCCAGCCGGTGAACCGTTCCAGCGCGGCCCGGTCCGCGCGCAGCTGCTCCCGGCTGTCCCGGCGCTTCGCGAAGGGACAGTACGGGCAGTCGAAGTCGCAGGAGGAGAGCGGCCCGCGGTAGAGCACGGTGAGATCCACGACGACCGCCTACTTCAGCTCGTACGCGGCCATCGCGGCCCGCACGACGGGGGAGAAGAGCTCGGGGCCGAGCCCGTCGGAGTACGCCAGACCCTCCGGCGACAGCCGCAGCAGCCCGGCCGGCGCGTCCGCGTCGAGCCAGCCGTACTCCTCGAAGCGCGCGAGCTCCGGCCCGAAGTCGGCGAACGGCGAGGAGCCGAACCGCTCCTCGTACCCGGCGAGCGGCATCCCCTCGGCCTGGAGCAGCGACTGGAGCAGGTGGCGGCGCCGGGCCTCGGCCCCGGTCGTCGCGAAGCCGTGATGGGCCCGCGCGAATTCCTCCGGACCCGTCTCCGTGTACGTGTCGATGATCGTGCGGATCTTCCGCATGTCGACGGCGTAGTCGAAGGAGTAGTGCAGCGCCGAGGTGTACGAGCGGGCGCCGCAGCCCAGGCCGATCATGCCGTCCGTCTGGCAGGCGTAGTCGTCGGGCCCGGACGGGCCCGCGTCCGCACGGCGGAACATCCGCATCGACACCTGCTCGTAGCCGTGGGCGAGGAGGTGGTCGCGGCCGTACCGGTAGAGGCGGAGCCGCTGCTCGTCCCACTCCCGGTCCGCCGCGGCCGGGTCCTGGATCCGGCCGAGGCCGGTCAGCGGCCGCACGTACAGCGGGTAGAGGTACAGCTCCTCCGGGCGCCAGGCGAGGGCCGCGTCGAGCGAGCTCCGCCAGGACCGCTCGGTCTGGCCGTCGATGCCGTAGATGAGGTCGATGTTGAGGACGGGGACGCAGGTGTCGCGGATGCGGCCGAGCGCCGCCTCCACGTCGGCGCGCCGCTGCGGCCGGACGGCCGCCCGCGCCTCCGCCTCCACGAAGCTCTGCACGCCGATGCTCAGCCTGGTCGCGCCCCGCTCGGCGAGGACGGCGAGCCGGTCGGCCGTGGCGGTCGAGGGCGAGGTCTCCACGGAGAGCGGCACGGCCCGCAGGTCGGCGCCCATCCGCTTCTCGGCGATGTCGCAGAGCCGCTCCAGCTCGGCGGCGGTGAGGAAGGTCGGCGTGCCGCCGCCGAAGGCGGCCGTGGCGAACCGCACCGGCCCGCGGTCGCCGAGCGCCTCGCGGACGGCCGTGGCCTGGCGGTCGAGCGCGTCCAGGTAGCGGGTCGTCAGCTCGTCGGGTGCGCCGATCCGGGTGAAGAGGTTGCAGAAGCCGCAGCGGACCTCGCAGAACGGTATGTGCGCGTAGAGGGAGAGCGCGTCCTTCGGCTCGTCGGCCCAGAGGGCGGCGAGCTCGGGTCGCTCGGGAAGCGCGCGGTAGGCCGTCTTGTGCGGGTAGGCGTAGACGTAGCTGCGGTACGGGCGGGGGGCCGTGCTCATGCGGCGTCACCGTCCTCGGGGCCGGGCAGGACGAACTGCGCGTACGGCACCGTCCACACGACCTCGTGGCCGAGCCGGTGGCCGGTGAAACCGTCCTCCCCGTACGCCGTCCCGTGGTCGGAGCAGACGATCGCGAAGCACGGGCGGCGGCTGCTCATCGCGGCGAAGAGCCGGCCTACGTGCCGGTCCACGTACTCCAGGGCCGCCGCGTGCGTGGCCCGTGAGTCGCCCGCCTCGCGGGTCGCCCCCGGCAGGTGGAACCAGTTGGGCTGGTGCAGCGCGGACACGTTCACGAAGAGGAAGAGGCGGCGGTCGCGGGGGAGCCCGGCGACGACCTCCTCGGCGCGGGTGACCTGCGACTCGAAGGAGGTCGGCGAGGCGACGCCGAAGGAGGGCTCCCAGTGGCTCTCCTGGAAGAGGCCGGGCAGCACGGTGCCGAGCGGCGGCTGCTCGTTGAAGAAGCCCACCCCGCCGACGCAGACCGTCCGGTACCCCTCGGCGGCGAACGCCGACACGATGTCCGGCGTGTCGTAGACGTACGTGCCGTCGGCGGTCGTCTCGCTGCCCGCGAAGCGGGCCGCGAAGAGCCGCGGGTGCGGGCCGGGGGCGGCCGGGGTCGGCAGGAAGCCGGCGAAGATCGCCTGGTGGGAGGCGTAGGTGAAGCTGCCGGGCGCGTGCCGGCGCTCCCAGCCGCCCTCGGGCAGATGCCGGGCCAGGTTCGGGAGGCGCCCCTCGGCCGCCAGCTCGACGGCCACGTCGTACCGCAGCGTGTCGAGGGTGACCAGGAGCACGTCGTGGCTTCCGACGATCGTGTTCATGTCGGGGTGTTTCACGGGGTGCTCGTTCCTGTGGTGCGAGGTGGTGCGGGTGACGCGGGTGACGCGGGTGACGCGGGTGTGTCGAGTGGTCCGGGTGTGCCGGGTGTGCCGGGTGTGCCGGGTGGTCCGGGCGGGGTGTCCACGCGGCGGGTGAGGGCGGCGACCTGCGCCGCGTACGTGTCGAGCCCCTCGGCGCCGCTGCCCGGCAGGCCCGTCAGGCGCGGCAGCAGGTCGCCGAAGGCGTTGACCTCGCCCACCGCGAAGCGGCGCCAGCCGGCGGCGGGCAACAGGTCGACACCGACGCAGCGCCGGCCGGGGAAGGCGGCGGCGGCCCGCTCGCAGACCCCGAGCGCGTCCTCCCACCGGCCGCCGGCGGCGGCGATCGCGGCCCGGGCCGCCGCAAGGTCGCCGCGGGCTCCGCCCAGATGAAGGTTGGTCATGGGGGAGCGGCTGGTGCGGAGCACGGCGTGGGTGGCCCGTCCGTCGACGACCACGACCCTGAGGTCGGCGGCCCGGCCCTCCTGGGTCGCCTTGGGCAGCCAGCGCTCGACGTGCAGGCCGTCGGGGGCGAGGGCGTCCACGAGCGCGGCGACCTCGGCCTCGCGCGTGTAGCGCCGTACCCGCAGCGAGTTGAAGAGCCGCCCGTCCGGACCGCGCTCGACCGAGGTCGTGGCCTGGACCCGGCCCGCCCCGTTCGTCTCCACCGCCAGTACCCCCGACGCGGACGAGCCGTGCGCGAGCTTCACGAACACCCGGCGCATGCCCGGACCCCCGGTGATCGCCCGCACGTCCGCCCAGCCCCGTACGACCGGGGCGGAGGCGCCGGAGGTCGGCGACTCGGGCACCGGGACCCCGGCGGCCCGCAGCCGCGCGTGACCGAGCCGCTTGTCGAAGAGGACGGCCAGCTCGGCGGGGTCGTCGAGCAGGCGCGCCCCCGCCTCCGCCACGGTCCCGGCGAGCCCCGCCACGGCGGTGGTGAACCGCTCGTACCAGAGGCGGCTGCCCTCGACCCGGGCCGGGTCGTCGACCCCGCGCAGCAGGCGCTCCGCCTCGGGGTCCTCGCCGGGCGAGTCGAGCCGCACGGCCTCGCCCCCGGCGAACCGGGCCCGGCCGCGCAGCACCTCGGGCCAGGACACCACGCGCGCGGCGGGCAGCCCGGCGGCGCGCACGGCGTCCTGGAAGAAGGCGACACGGCGGCCCGCCGGATCGCCGACGACCACGAGGCGCGGGGCCTCGGTCATTCCGCGACCGCGACGTACCGGTAGACCTCGCCGTCCCCGTCGTCCTCCGCCTCCTCGGCGTCGTCGAGGACGACGGTCACGCCGTGCGGGGCGAGCGCGGCGCGGACCCGCTCCTGCATCGCCTCCGACAGGTAGTGGTGCGACAGGTCCAGGTGTTCGAGGTGGGTCAGCGACCGCCCGTCGAGGAGGGCGGCCGCGCCCTCGTCGGTGAGCACGCCCATCGAGAGGTCCAGGCGCTCGACCCGGGCGACGACCGGCGCGCCCGCCACGGCGGCGGCCACGGCGTCCTGGATCACGCTGTTGCGCAGGGCCAGGTCGCGCAGGGCCGGGAAGGCCGTCCCGGCCAGCAGCGGCGCCAGGTCCTCGGTGGTGCTGTCCCCGCCGTACTCGTCGGTGCCCAGCCACAGGTCGAGCTTCACCAGGGCGGGCAGCTCGCTGCCCACGATGCCGCGCACGACCTCGCCGCCCAGGCCGCCCGTCTCCACCACCAGGGTCTCCAGCGCGGTGTGACGGACCGACGGGAAGGCCAGGCCCGTACCGCCGCGCACACCGAACTCCCTGAGCGCCGGGTACGCGGCGAGGAGCGGCGTCACGTCGGACTGGATGATCCACGAGATCTCGCAGTCCTCGAAGGTCATGTCCCCGAGGAAGACCGCCTCCAGCGCCGTCAGCCGGTCGCGGGCGGCGCCCAGCGCGGCGACGATGTCGGCGGACGAGTTCTCGTACGCCTCGTTCCAGCCGCCGACGACCAGCGCCCGCACCCGGCTCGCGTCGACCGTCTTCAGGAACCGCTCGAACATCGGCTCCCACAGCTCGTCGTCGTCCTCGGCGTACGTCGCGGCGGAGAGCCGCCAGGCGACCGCGTCGGGCTCCGGGAGCTCGACCCGCGCGTCCGCCTCCGGGAGGTCGAAGACGGGCAGACCGTGGAATTCCTTGAGGTGGTGACCGATGGTCATGGTGGTGCTCCCGGCGACGACGAGGGGTATCGGCTGACGTGATGAGTTGTACCAAGCGGGTCCGACAACGGCCGTGGCCGGGTACGGCTGGTACGGAGAGGTGAAGCGGACCTGCGATCAGGAGTGGCGCCGGAGGGGCCGTGGTAACGGGTGTTGCGAAGCGCGCGCCGGAGCCCCGGCACCCGCCCCCGAAGGGATCGCCCGTGACGAACCGCCAGCCTCCTGCCCACCTCACTGCCGCCACGTCCACGCGCGCGCGTGGCGCGCGACTGCTCGCCGCCACCGTCGTGGCCGGAGGGCTCCTCGCGGGCGGCGCGGTCCCCGCCCTCGCCGCGCCCGAGCGGACGGCCCCGCGGCTCACCGTGACGGCCGTCGCGCCCGCCACGGTCAGCGTCACCGGCAGCGGACGGGCCGCCTCCGCCCCGGACCTGGCGATCCTCTCGGTGGGCGTCGAGGCCACCCGCAAGACCGCCAAGGAGGCGATGGCGGCGCAGAACGTCGCCGCCAAGGCGCTCCTGGACGTGCTCCGCAAGGAGGGGATCGACGACCGGGACATCAGGACCGACAGCCTCTCCCTGTCCCCGGTGTACACCCAGAACGCGGACGGCGAGAGCAAGGTGACCGCCTACCAGGCCGGGCAGTCCTTCTCGGTCAAGGTCCGCGACCTCGACCGTACGGGGCAGGTCATCGGCGCGGTGAACGACGCGACCGGGGACGCCGGCCGGATCAACGGCGTCGTCTTCGACGTCGCCGACCCGTCGGCCCTGCGGACGAAGGCCCGCGAGGCGGCCTTCCGCGACGCCTACGACAAGGCCTCGCAGCACGCCCGCCTCAGCGGCCACGAGCTCGGGAAGCTGATCTCGCTGAGCGAGGGCGACTCGCTGCGCCCGGGCCCCGGTGCCGTACCGAGCATGCCCGCGGACGAGCCGGGCGTCCCGCTGGCGCCGGGCGAGATCGAGGAGCAGGTGACGGTCTCGGCGGTGTTCGAACTGCTCTGACCTAGGGGCGGGGCGCACGGGCGGGGTTCGGGCCGGGGCCGGGGCCGAGGCCGGGGTCCGGTTCGGGGCCGGGGTCCGGGCTCGGACCAGTGGCGAGGGCGGCGCCGGTCCCGAGGCCGTGCCTCCCGAGGCCGGGTCCGGTCTCGGTCACGGCGCCGGTCCCGGTCGCGGCCTCAGCCTCGGTCGCCGCCCAGGGCGTGGTGTCGGTCTCAGCCTCGGCCCCGGTCGCGGCCTCAGCGTCGGTTACGGTCGCGGTCTCGGTTTCGGCTCCGGTCGCGGTCTCGGTCACGGCGCCGGTCCCGGTCGCGGTCTCGGTCACGGCGCCGGTCCCGGTCACGGCGCAGACCCCGGTCGCGGCCTCGGCCTCGGTCAGGATCGCGTCCGCGTCCGGTTCCCCGGGCATCGCGTCCGCGTACGGCTCCCCGGGGAGGCCCAGTTCCCGGTCCAGGGCCTCGTCCGCCCACCGCAGGAGCGTGCCGCGCGGGAGCGAGCCGGCGTAGGCCGTGGTCTGGACGGCGAGCCCGTCGAGGAAGGCGGTGAGCCGCCAGGCGGCACCGTCCGGGTCGGCGCAGCGGAACTCGCCGGCCTCCGCGCCCTCCGCGATCACCACCGCCAGGGCCGTCTTCCACTCCCGGTCGAGCGAGGCCGCCACCCGGCGGAGTACGGGGTCGCGCAGCGAGGCCGCCCAGCCCTCGATCCACAGCCGCCAGCCCTTGGCCTGGCCGGTCGGGGCGTACCAGCGGACGGCCGCGCGCAACCGGCGCACCGCGGGGGCGCGGCGCCCGAGCAGCTGCCGGAGGCGGGCGAGGTCGGCCTCGGCGGCGTGCGCGAAGGCGGCGGCGACCAGTTGTTCCTTGGTGGAGAAGTGGTAGAGGACGAGGGCGTTGCTCACGCCGAGCGCGGAGGCGACGTCCGCGACGCGGACCGCCGCGACGCCGCGCTCCTCGATCTGGGCGACGGCGGCCCGCAGCAGCTCCTCCCGCCGCTCGGCCACGCCCAGCCGCACGCGCGCCACCGTTCAGTACCAGTCGTAACGCTCGGCGATGACCGGCAGGCGCTCCGCGACCAGGGCGTGGGCCGCCGCCCGCGGGGTCGTGCCGTCCGCCGCGGCCCTGTCGAGCATGCCGCCCACGAGCTCCCGCATGGAGCTCCGTACCCGCCCGAAGGCCTGGTCGGCGTCGGCCTCGATGTCGCCGAAGAGGGTCCACCACCACCAGGCGTTGGTGCACGAGTTCACGACGACGTCGGGCAGGACCGTCACCCCGCGCGCGGTGAGCGCCTCCTCGGCCTCGGGCGTGACCGGCATGTTCGCCGCCTCGGCGATCCAGCGGGCGGTGACGCGTCCCTGGTTCCGGGCGTCGATCGCGTACGAGACGGCCGCCGGGACCAGGACCTCGGCGTCGGCCGCGAGCCAGGCGTCCCCGGGCTCCTGCCGGTCGCCGGGGCGCAGGGCCGCACGGTCGACGGCGCCGTGGGCGTCGCGGGCGGCGAGGAGCGCCTCGACGTCGAGCCCGTCGGGGTTCGCGATCGTGCCGCGGACGTCGGCGACGGCGACCACCCGCAGCCCGGCGCGGGCCAGGAACAGGGCGGTCGCGCCGCCCATCGTGCCGAGGCCCTGCACCGCGACGCGGGTGCCGGCGTACGGACGTCCGGAGCGGTCCAGGGCGACGAGGACGGACTCGGCGACCCCGCGCCCGCCGACCAGCTCGTCCAGGCCGATCCCGTCGACCTCGATCGCGAACGCGTCGGCGAGCCGCTCGCGGGCCTTCGCCTCGTCGTCGAGGAGCGGGTAGACGGCCTGCACGGACGACACGAGCCCGGCCTCCGCGGCGGCCCGGTCCACGAGGTCCTGGGTGAGGCCGAGGTCCTCGCCGGTCGTCCAGAACCGCTCGATGTACGGACGCATGGCCCGCAGGTACCGCACGAGGACGCCGTACGCCTCCGGGGAGCGCGGGTCGCAGTCGATGCCGCCCTTGGCGCCGCCCAGCGGGACGTACCGGGCCTCGGGGTCGTAGTGGAGGGCCTCCTTCATGGTCATCCCGCGGGCGAGCCCGGTGACCTCCTCCACCGTGCACCCCTCCCGCATCCGCAGCCCGCCGCTGGCCACCCCGCGCACGAGCCGGTCGACGACCAGATGGCCGCGCCGACCGGTGACGTGGTCGGTCCAGCCGACCGAGAGCAGGGGGGTGGGTTCCACGGCGTGCCTCCGAGGGGTCTC
The DNA here is from genome assembly GCF_040641575.1 of Streptomyces sp. NPDC020807. Lineage (NCBI taxonomy): Bacteria > Bacillati > Actinomycetota > Actinomycetes > Kitasatosporales > Streptomycetaceae > Streptomyces > Streptomyces sp. NPDC020807. The sequence continues at coordinate 46,837 of NZ_JBFADU010000008.1, read as the reverse complement.
TTACTGAACAGCGGTTCAGTATGACCGACCTTCCGGCCGTACGGGTCGCGGGCCGCCCATAATGGAACGACCCCCAGAGATCAGGAGGTCCTGTGACCGGTACCGGCTCCGACCGTTCGCCACGGGCCCGGCTGCGCGCTCTGCGCCCCGAGTCCTTCGGCGCGGACCCGTCGGGCGAGCGCCTCGCCCGCATCCGCCGCTCGCCGAACTTCGCGGACGGGATCTTCCAGAACCCCGAACCCGCCCGGCGCGGGCCCTCGGGCTCCAGCCTGGAATTCGCCAAGATCTACTTCGAGAAGGAGGGGCGGGCGCGCCGAGCCCCCACCGGCACGATCCCCGTCCACCCCACCACCGTCGCCGACCTCGCCAAGCCGCCGGCCACCGGCCTGCGGATCACCTGGATGGGCCACTCCGGCGTCCTGGCCGAGATCGACGGCCACCGCGTCCTCTTCGACCCGGTCTGGGGCGAGCGCTGCTCCCCCTTCCCGTTCGTCGGCCCCAAGCGCCTCCACCCGGTCCCCGCGCCCCTGGCGGCGCTGGGTCCGGTCGACGTCGTGGTGATCTCGCACGACCACTACGACCACCTCGACCTGCCGACGATCAAGGAGCTCGCCGCCACCGACACCGTCTTCGCGGTGCCGCTCGGCGTCGGCGCGCACCTGGAGCGCTGGGGCGTCCCCGCCTCCCGCCTGCGCGAGCTGGACTGGAACGACTCCACGGAGATCGGCGCGCTCCGGCTCACCGCCACCCCGGCCCGCCACTTCTGCGGCCGCGGCATCCGCAACAAGCAGCACACCCTCTGGGCCTCCTGGGCCGTCGAGGGCCCCGAGCACCGCGTCTACCACTCGGGGGACACGGGCTACTTCTCCGGCTTCAAGGACATCGGGGCGGCCCACGGCCCCTTCGACGTCACGATGATCCAGATCGGCGCCTACTCGGACTTCTGGCCCGACATCCACATGACCCCGGAGGAGGGCCTCCGCGCCCACCTCGACCTCCAGGGCGGCGCCCCCGCCGGCGTCCTCCTGCCGATCCACTGGGGCACCTTCAACCTCGCCCCGCACCCGTGGGCGGAGCCGGGGGAGGGCACCGTCGAGGCCGCCGCGGGGGCCGGGCAGCCGGTCGCCCTGCCGATCCCGGGCGAGCCCTTCGAGCCCGGCGGCGACCTGCCGGCGGTCCCGTGGTGGCGCGCGGTCGCCCACGCGCCCGTGGGCGGGTGGGGAGGCTCCGCTCTCACCGACGGTCACGGGCCGGGCGGGCGCGTGGCCGGCGGGAACGCGGACGCGGGAGCCGGGCGGGTGTCCGAGGGACCCGCCGCGGAGCCCGGTCGCGGTGAGCCGGAGGCCGCGCGGACCCCGTAGCGCGTCGGCGGGCCGGGCGGTCCGCGTCCCGCCGGGGGAGATTCCGGTCAGGGCTGATTTCCGCAGAGGGCGGAGGCGTACGAGCGCCTCCGCCCTCTTCCGTTCCCGCGATTCCCGCAGTTCGACGCGGTACCGGCGTCGAGCCGTCGGGTTTCGGCCAGTTGGTTTCCGGCCTGACCTGCGGGGGGCGATACCAGACCGGGCCGCGGTGCGGGTAAGTTTGCCAACTGCGCACCGCACATGAACGGTTGACGACTACAGTGTGTGGTTGGTGATCATCGGTAGGCTCATCGCACCTCAGTTGGAACCCACCCCCGTAAACCCCCGGCAGGACCCTCGGTAGAACCCCCGCAGCCCACCCCCCTGTACCCCTCAGTACGCCGATTTCCGGGCACGTACCAAGGACACTCATGTCTCAACTTCGCGCACCCGCCTCGCGGTCCGACCGACGCGAGGGCGGGCGGCACGGCCGGTCGGGCGCCCGCTCCGCCCCCGGTACCAGCAGCACTTCCCCGGCGCAGCCCCCCGCTTCGCTCCCGACGGAAGCCCGCATACGCTCCCAGCTCCTGCGCACCTCCGTGCTTCCCGCCGTCGCGGTGGCACTCGGTGGCGCGGCCGCCGTCCTCTTCACCATCCGCTCCACCGGAGCCGGCCCCACCCCCGGCCTCTGGGCCGCCCTGACCGGCGCGGCCGCGCTCACCGTCGCCTCGGTGGCCGCCGCCGCCCTCGGCGCGGACCGGGCGGCCAAGTCGGTCCTCGGCCGCGCCAACGCCCTGCGCCGCACCAGCGCCCGCGGCCAGAGCGAACTGCGTACGGTCGTCGAACAGTTGCGCAGGGGCGAGGCGCTCGCCCCCCGTCCCGCGCTGCCGTCGGGCCCCAAGGCCGGTGACGAGTTCGACCTGCTCTCGCACGAGCTGAACCGCTCGCACGAGGCCGCCGTCGCGGCCGTCGTCCAGGCGTCGCGGCTCTCCAGCAGCGTCGGCAACGAGCAGAAGGTCGAGGTCTTCGTGAACCTCGCCCGGCGCCTCCAGTCCCTCGTCCACCGCGAGATCCAGCTCCTCGACGAGCTGGAGAACGAGGTCGAGGACCCGGAGCTGCTCAAGGGCCTGTTCCACGTCGACCACCTGGCCACCCGCATCCGCCGCCACGCCGAGAACCTCGCGGTGCTCGGCGGCGCGATCTCCCGCCGCCAGTGGTCGAACCCGGTCACCATGACCGAGGTGCTGCGCTCCTCGATCGCCGAGGTCGAGCAGTACCCGCGCGTGAAGCTCGTACCGCCGATCGACGGTACGCTCCGGGGCCATGCCGTGGCCGACGTCATCCACCTCCTCGCCGAACTCGTCGAGAACGCGACGCTGTTCTCCGCGCCGCACACCACCGTGCTGCTGCGCGCCCAGTACGTCACGGCCGGCCTCGCGATCGAGGTCGAGGACCGCGGTCTCGGCATGCCCGTCACCGAGCAGAACAAGATGAACGCCCTGCTCTCCGACCCCGACCAGGTCAACGTGGCGCACCTGCTCCAGGACGGCCGCATCGGGCTCTTCGTCGTCTCGGCGCTCGCGCGCCGGCACGGCATCGCCGTACGGCTCCAGTCGAACATCTACGGCGGCGTCCAGGCCGTCCTTGTGCTGCCGCAGGGCCTGCTCGGCGCCGACCCCGAGGGGCTCGCCCAGCACGAGCGCCAGGCGGCCGCGGCCACCGGCTCGACGGCGATCCCGCCGGGGCAGGTGCAGATGCAGCCCCAGCCCCCGGCGCAGGCGCCCCAGCAGTCCCCGTCGCCCTCGGTGCCGCCGGTCCAGTCCCCGGAGCCCGTACGGCCTCCGGCCCCGGTCCCGGCGCCCGTACCGGCCGCGGCCTCGGCCGCGCCTCCGGCCCCGGCCCCCGCACCGGTCTACGCGGAGGCCCCGGCGTCGCCGGACCCGCTCGCGTACACCCGTACCGGCGGACGGGCGGACGACGGCGGCCTCGGCGGGCACGCGGGCCCCGGCGGGCACGCGGGTCACGGCGACACCGGCTCCTTCCCCGCGATACCGGCGCGGTCGGCCGGAGCCGAGCACGCGGCCCCGCCGCTGCCCCCGGCCCCCCGTACCGAGGAGTCCGGCCGGCCCCTGCTCCCCAAGCGGCGTGCCCAGGAGCACCTCGTCCCGCAGCTGCGCGACGAGCCCGTGGCCCGCAAGCCCGAGGAGCACGCGCTGCACGACCCCGGCCTCATGGCCGCGTTCCAGCGCGGGATCGGCCTCGCAGAATCCACGCCCGCCCCCCACGAATCGTTGCGTCCAGGCGACGCGCACAAGGAGTAGATGCACCATGGCGAGCAATGTGCCGACCGGCCATTCCTCGGACCTCGACTGGCTCCTGAGCGGACTGGTCCAGCGCGTCCCGTACACCCGCAACGCGGTTCTGCTCTCCTCCGACGGTCTCGTGAAGTCCGTCCACGGTCTCGACCCCGACGCGGCCGACCACATGGCGGCCCTCGCCTCCGGGCTGTACTCGCTCGGCCGCAGCGCCGGCGCGCGGTTCGGTGACGGCGGAGAGGTCCGGCAGGTGGTCGTGGAGCTCGACTCCACCCTCCTGTTCGTCTCCACCGCGGGCTCCGGTACCTGCCTCGCCGTCCTCGCCGGTCGTGAGGCCGACGCCGCCGTCCTCGGCTACGAGATGGCGATGCTCGTCAAGAGCGTCCGGCCCTACCTGGTGACCCCGGCACGGCAGGCGGCCGGCGCGGCAGGTGGCATCGGGCAGTGAACGTGACGTCCCATCAGGAAGGGCCCTGGCTCGACGACGCGGCGGGCCGGCTCATCAGGCCCTACACCGTGAGCGGCGGCCGGACCAAGCCCAGCACCGCGCTGGACCTCCTCTCGATGGTGATGGCGACCGGATCGTCCCCGCAGGCCCACATGGGCCCCGAACACAGCCTGGCCCTCGGGCTGTGCGACGGGCCCACCTCGGTGGCCGAGATCGCGGCGCACTTACGGCTCCCGGCCGTCGTCACCAAGGTGCTGTTGTCCGACCTCGTGGACTGCGGGGCGCTGACCGCCAGGGCCCCCCGGTTCCATGCCAACCCAACCGACCGTTCCTTGCTGGAGGCAGTGCTCGATGGCCTACGACAACGGCTCTGAGCGCCACGAGAGTTTCGCGACCGACCCCTTCCCCGCCGCGCTGAAGATCCTGGTGGCGGGCGGCTTCGGCGTCGGCAAGACGACCTTCGTGGGCGCGGTCAGCGAGATCGAACCGCTCAGCACCGAGGAGCTGTTGACCTCGGTCAGCGCGGCCACCGACAGTCTGGAGGGCGTGGAGTCCAAGACCACGACCACCGTGGCCATGGACTTCGGCCGCATGACCCTCGACGACCGTCACGTGCTCTACCTGTTCGGCACCCCCGGCCAGGAGCGCTTCTGGTTCATGTGGGACGAGCTCTCCGAGGGTGCGCTCGGCGCGGTCGTCCTCGCCGACACCCGCAGGCTCCAGGAGTGCTTCTCCGCCGTCGACTTCTTCGAGCGGCGCGGCATCCGGTTCGTCGTGGCGGTCAACGAGTTCGACGGCGCCTACCGCTACGAGCCGGACGAGGTGCGGGCCGCGCTCGACCTCAAGCCGGAGGTGCCGGTCGTCGTCTGCGACGCCCGGATCTCCAGCTCCGGCATCCGGACCCTGGTGACCCTCGTCCAGCACCTGCTCACCTCCATCCCGACCAACCCGGCCGCCGTGCCGAGCTTCGGAGTCACGCCATGACCTACGACCCGACGGGTCATCTCCTCCTGACCCCCATCGACAAGGAGGCGCCCGCGCGGGTGCGGCGGCTTCGCGAGCTGGGGCTCGGCGAGCGTCCGGACCCGGCGTTCGACGAGTTCGCCCACCGGCTCGCCGACGTGACGGGCGCGCCGTTCTCGATGGTCAACTTCATCGACGAGAACCGGCAGTTCTTCGCCGGACTGCACACCCCCGAGGGCACCCACTCGGGCAGCGACCTGGGCGCGGCGGCGGCGGGTGCCGGTGGCGTCGGCCGCTACATGGCCCGCGACCACGGCTACTGCCCGCACGTGGTGGTACGGCGCAAGGCGCTCGTCCTGGAGGACGTCTGCGACTACCCGCGCTTCGCGGGCAACCCCGTCGTGGACGAGATCGGCATCCGCTCGTACATGGGCGCGCCGCTGATCGACCGCTCCGGGGTCGCCCTGGGCACGATCTGCGTGGTCGACACGGACGTACGGCCGTGGGGGCGGGCGGGTCTGGAGACGATCAAGGCGATGGCGGCGGAGCTGGTGGAGCAGATCCACCGCCGCGAGGACGGCATGTTCTGATCGCCCTGCCCTCGCGGGCGGACGCGGACGGGGCCCCGGTACGGCGAGTGATCGCCGCACGGGGCCCCGTCCGCGTCCGTGTCCGGGGTGACAGGCCCTAGGCGAGTTCGAGCTCCCGGGTGCGGACCACGTCGGAGAGCCGCTCCGACCAGCTGCCCTTGTCCTGGCCGAGGGCGACCTCGGCGAGACGGAGGAGCTGGACGTCGGAGGTGCCGGCCGGGGCGAAGATGTGGTGCGCGTCCCGGAGGTACCGCTCGATGGCCCGGTCGGTGAAGAGGCCGGCGGCGGCGTGGATCTCCATGGCGTTGCGGCCCGAGTCGATCGCCGCCTCGACGTTGACCAGCTTGGCGTTCATCAGCTCGGCGTCGCAGGACAGTCCCTGGTCGAGCAGGTGCACGGCGTGGTACGCGGCCAGCCGGGCCGTCATCAGACGGGACTGCATCTGACCGAGCTTGAGCTTGACGGTGGGCAGGTCGTGGAGCGGCTTGCCGTAGCGGATGCGCTCGGAGGCGAAGCGGGTGGTCTCCTCCAGGATCGCCTGGTGGATGCCGAGGGAGACCGCGGTCAGGTTGGCGCGGCCGTACAGGACGCTGGAGGAGTACGCGACGGACAGGCCGTCGCCCTCGTCGCCGAGCCGGTTGGCCGCCGGCACCCGGCAGTTCTCGAAGATGAGCTCGCCGAAGCTGAAGCCGTGGAGGCCCATGGCGGGCTGCTGCGGACCGGTCCTGAACCCGGGGCGATCGGATTCGACCAGGAAGGCCGTGAGTCCGCGCGAACCGGGACCGGTCCTGACCACGACGCCATGCAGATCGCCCACGTGGCTGTTGCCGACGTACACCTTGCTGCCGTTGAGGATGTAGTCGTCGCCGTCCCGGACCGCGGTGGCGGCCATCCCGAGGACGTGACCGCCGGACTCGTGCTCGGTGACCGCGATGGTCGGCAGGCACTCGCCGGCCGCGACGGCCGGGAGCCAGGTCTTGCGCTGCTCGTCGCTGCCGAAGTGGACGATCTTGGCGGTGCCCAGCTGGGAGGCCTGGACCATGGCGCCCATGGCGCCGCTGACCCGCGAGAGCTCCTCGATGATGATGGTCTTGGCCAGGTGGCCGGCGCCCATGCCGCCGTACTCCTGGCTGATGGTCGCGCCCAGCCAGCCCTGTTCGGCGATGCGCCGGGACAGCTCGTGGTGGACGGTCCTGGACGCCTCCATCTCGGCTATCCGGGGCCGGACCTCACGCTCTGCGAAGTCACGCACCGTCTCCCTGAGTTGATGATGCAGTCGGCTGCTGAAGTAGCTGTCCATGCGAGTCCTCCCCTGCGAAAGCCTGCCCGGCGGTGGTCCGGCAGGTGGTGCATCGGCAGTGGTCCCGTCCCGAACAGGCCGACACTTCATGGTGTTGATCTTTCCGGGACGGAGCAATATCGCCACGACTTTTGTCCGAAACAGGAGCTCTTGACGATTGAATGTGACTGTGTTTCGTGTGGTGTTGGCCCCCTGCGTCTGGTCCGGAGTCCCTTCCCCGTGGGCATCTTTCTGCCACATGCCAACGGCAACGAACTCGACGGCATATGGCCCGCCGCCCCCTGACCTCGCCACATGAGCCCCATGGTCACCAGAGGAGCGACATTCGGGCCACGGTGGCGCGAGCCCTCCGCCCCGTGAACACGGGGTTCGAGCCCGCCCTCCCCGCTCTCCCGTCCTTCATCCCGGGCGCGCGGAGGTACCAGGGGGCGTGCGGAAGCGTTACGGAGAGTGAGCGTCACGCTCCCGGCGCGCACCCGCCACCGGGCGCCGGGAAAGGGTTCGTGACCACCCGCGAAAGTGCGGTATTGTTCTCATGCGCGTTCGGCCAGGGGAAACCCCAGGTCAGACGGGCACCGGGACGTGGCGCAGCTTGGTAGCGCACTTGACTGGGGGTCAAGGGGTCGCAGGTTCAAATCCTGTCGTCCCGACTCGAAAGAGTCGTTGATCAAGGGGCCGTTTCAGAGCAATCTGAAACGGCCCCTTGATCGTTTTCGGGGACCAGTCGGGGGCCAACCTGTCGTGACCGCTCAGCGGGCGACCACGACGGGGCTCGGCGGGGACCCGGGTGTGCGGCGCGCGGCCCCATGTTTGCCGTGCTCGCCCGTGGTGAGGCGTACGGGACGAACCTGTTCGACTCATCGACTGGGGAGCACATGGAGAGCGTTATCCGGCTGGCGATCTCCGCCGGCGGCTCGGCGCTGGCCGCCCTTGCCGTCTGCCGTGCGGCGGACCTGCTGGCACGGTTCGCCGACGCGAGGCATCCGGAGACCCCGCTGTGGGGGATGCTGCGCCGCTGCCGCACGCCGCTGTACGTCGTCGTGCTGGCCGCCCTGCTCAGATGGACCTACCCGATGGCGTCGCCCGGGTGGGGTCCGCTCGGAGAGCACGCGGGCGCGGTGAACCGCGTCCTGCTGCTGTGCCTGATCGGCGGAGGCGCCTGGCTCGCGGTACGGACGGTCGCGGCCGTCGTCGAGTCCTCGTACGCGCGCTACGCCGGACGCTCCCGCGACGCCGCGCGGCTGCGCCGGGTCCGTACCCAGGTCACCCTGATCATGCGGGTGGTGTCCGTCGCCGTCGGGGTGCTCGCCGCCGCCGCGGCCCTCGTCACCTTCCCCTCGTTCCGCACCCTCGGCACGTCCCTGCTCGCCTCGGCCGGCATCATCGGCATCGTGGCCGGCGTGGCGGCGCAGTCGACGCTGAGCAACCTCTTCGCCGGCTTCCAGATCGCCTTCGGTGACATGGTCCGGATCGGTGACACCGTCGTCGTGGACGGCGAGTGGGGTGTCGTGGAGGAGGTGACGCTCACCTTCCTCACGGTCCGGACCTGGGACGAGCGTCGCGTCACGCTCCCCGTCTCGTACTTCACCTCGCGGCCGTTCGAGAACTGGTCGCGCGGCGGCGCGGAGATGACGGGGTCGGTGTACGTCCACTGCGACCACTCCACACCGGTCGCGCTCGTCCGGGCGCACCTCCGGGAGTTCCTCATGACGTGCGACACCTGGGACGGGCGGGGTTGGGACCTCGCCGTCACCGACACCTCCCCGACCGGCATCACGGTCCGGGCGATCGTGACCGCCAAGGACGCCGACGACCTGTGGACGACCCGTTGTGCCGTACGGGAGGAGCTCGTCGGCTGGCTCGCGCGGGAGCATCCGGGCGCCCTCCCCAAGGTCGTCACCGCCCCCGCGGCGGACGCCTTCGACCGGCCGTGGGAGGACGCCCGGGCGCCGCGGCAGCGACGCCCCCGGCGGCCCGCCAGGACCCCCACCCGGCCAGGGGACACGCCTTCGGACTGAAGGCCTGTCGATGCCCGTGGTGCTCTGCCGGCCGCGGCGACCAGCGGTTCAGTTCGCCCTGTCGGCGCGGCGACGCGCCCTGCGCTTCAGGGACTGCCGCTCGTCCTCGCGCAGGCCGCCCCACACTCCCGTCACCTGGTGGGCGTCGTCCATGGCCCAGCGCAGGCACTCCTCGCGTACGGGGCAGCCCCGGCAGATCTCCTTGGCCTCCTCGGCCTGGATGAGCGCCGGTGCGCCCGTCCCGACCGGGAAGAAGAGGTCGGGGTCGACGTCTTGGCAGGCCGCACGTGCACGCCAGCTGTCCAGCATCAGTTCCTCCTGTCACCTGAGTTCGTCTCGGTCCCTCGCGCCGGACCCCGTCTCCACGGGCGGGTGGAGGGCGGCGAACGCCCCGGCCCGGCGGAAGCCGGAACACGCCGTGCACTGCCCGGAAACATCGTCACCCGCTTCCGTCGCCGGGAACGGCGCCGCGCCTGGGCGGGGCCGTACCTCCGCTCGTAACCCCGGACACGGACTTCACGCCTCCCCGGCCGGAGATCCTGCCGATCGGCGGGTCCGTCCCCGGCCGGAGCGAAAGCGGTGAATGCGTCGCCGAGGTCGGGGCAGGCGGACGTCGGGCGGGGCATCCATCCCGCCGCGCACGGAACACGGAAGAGGAGAGCAGCGGCGATCCGCCGACTGCCTCCGCCTACCGGAGGAGTTGTTTTCGCGTGACTGAGCACGTGTGGAGCTACAAGTCGACCTCGGGTCACCTGGCCGGTACCGATCTGACCGGCTACAAGGTCGAGGCGATCGACGGCGGCATCGGCAAGGTGGACAAGCACTCCGACGAGATCGGCGACGCCTACCTGGTCGTGGACACCGGAGTCTGGATCTTCGGCAAGGAGGTCCTCCTTCCGGCGGACACCGTGGTGCGGATCGACCTGGACGAACGGAAGATCTTCGTCGACCGGACCAAGGAGGAGATCAAGGACGCGCCCGAGTTCCACCGCGACAAGCACCTCGGGGACCCGGACTACCGCCACGAGCTGGGCACGTACTACGGCCTGGGAGGCCCGTTCGGCGGGCGGATCGTCTGAGTCGCCGTGTGACGGCCGCTCGGAGCGGTTCCGCGTCGTCCGCACGAACGGTGCTGCGACGTCGGCAAGAAGGAGGGCCCGCGTTCGTCCCGCGCGGGCCCTCCTCCGCGAGCCCGGCACGATCGGCGAGATGTCCCCAGGTCACCGGTCGGAACGGCGGACGTCCCCCGGGCCTCGGGGCAGCAGCCCCGAGAGTTCGACGCGGGAGCGGACTCCCAGCCGGGCGAAGACGTTCCGCAGGTGGTGGTCGACCGTGCGGGGGCTCAGCGACAGCCGGCCGGCGATCTCGTGGTTCGTCGCCCCCGCCGCCGCGAGTCCGGCGATCCGCTGCTGCTGGGGGGTCAGTTCGCCCGCCGCACCGGGGACGGTCCCCCTGCCCACCGCGCCTCCGGTCGCCCGCAGTTCGGCCCGCGCCTGATCGGCCCACACCCCGGCCGCCGCGCGCTCGAAGGTGACCAGCGCGTCGCTCAGCGGGCCCCGGGCCTCGACCAGGCGTCTGCGGCGGCGCAGCCACTTGCCGTACGCGAGGAGGGTGCGGGCCCGTTCGAAGTCGTTGCCGCTCTCCTCGTGGTGCCGCACCGCCTCCCGGTACCAGTCGGCCGAGTCGTCCCCTCCGGACAGCAGTGCCCGACAGCGGGCCAGTTGGGCCGGAGCCTGGGGGTCGAGGCCGAGTCCGGCCCAGGTCTCGAACTCCTCGGCCGCCGCACCCGCCTCGGCCTCCCGGCCCGCCGCTCGGGCGGCCTCGACGAAGCAGGGCACGACGAGCATCCGCAGGGCGAAGTGACCGCCGCGAGGCCCCTTCCCGACGAGGGGAGCGAGACGCGCCGCGGCCTGCGCGGCGAGTCCGCCCGCCAGTTCGGCACGGGCGATCGACCACTCGGCGAGCGTCGTCGCCTGGACGAGGCCGTGCGCCCGGGCGGTGTCGAGCGCACGGCCCGCGTGCTCCACGACGGCCGTGGTGTCGCCCCGGACGGAGGCCGCCAGGGCGAGGACGGCGTGCTGGTGCGCGGCCGCGTTGCGCTGTCCGGCCAGCTCCGCCGTACGGAGCCCCTCCCGGGCGTGCGCGGCGGCGCGCTCGTGCCGCCCGGCCCGCAACTCGGCGTAGGCCAGGTGCTCGAGGACCCGGGGCAGCAGCACGGTCCCGGCCGTGGCGCGCACCGCGGCCAGGGCACGGGTATGGACGCGTACGGCGGCGGCCGCGTCCCCGAGGACCAGCGCCGCGGCCCCCGCGCGCAGCAGGCGGTGCGGCTCGCCGGACGCGCCGTCGCGGGCCACGACCCGGGCCAGCGGTGCACGGGCCTCCTCCAGCCGCACCGCGAGCGCAGCGCACATTCCGTCGCGGTAGTCCCGTTCCACCGCGTCGGCGACGGCGAAGGGCCCGGTGTGTTCACCGCCGAAGCCGACGCCGCGGAGAGCGAGCACGCAGGCTTCCGGGTCACCGGCCGCCCACGCCGCCTCCATGGCCAGGAACCGCGCGTCCGAGGCCTCCTGGGGCGCCGCCTCGCGCAGCAGCGAGGCGGCGAGGAGCAGCACCTGATGGGCGTCCCCGACCGGACCGTCGCCCAGAACGGCCAGCCCGCGCGCGAGTTCGGCCCTTCCCCGCGACACACCGGGCGGCACCCGTGCGCCCTCCGGCGCCCACACCTCGCCGGTCGACCGGGCCACGCCTCCTGGAGCCCGGAGCCGATCGGCCCGGGGGCCGGCGCCGCGGACCGGCTCGGTTTCCGCCGGAGACCCGGGAGCGCCGACCGCCTCGGGCTCCGTCTCCGCTCCCGGAGGGCGGGGTGAAGCGGTGGACATCCCGGCACCGGGTCCGGCGGGACGAGGCGTACGCGCCGTACGCGCCGCACCGGCCCCCCGCTCCCTCGCGGCTTCGTCTCCGCCCGCGGGTTGGCTGCCGCCACCGCCACCGCCACCGCCACCGCCACCGCCACCGCCACCGGAGCGGAGTCCGGAGGGAGGGGCGAAGAGGGCGTGCAGCTCCCGGCGGCGAGGCGGCGGCACGGTGCCCAGAACCGCGCGCCGCAGCAAGGGGTCGTCGAACCGCAGTGCTTCCCGGGGGCCGCGCAGGAGGCCGTCGGCGACCAGCCGGTCGAGCGACTCGGGCGACGCGCGCACCGCGCGGGCCGCCGCCAGGACCGCGTCCGCGGGTACCGGGCGCACGGACCGGGGCCCACCGGCCGCGGAATCCGGCGGCCCCGTGTCGTGACGCGGCTCCCCGGCGACGGCCACCAGGGTCAGTACCCGCCCGCACTCCGCCGGCAGGGAGCCGAGGAGCCCCCGGTACACCTCGGACAGCGCACCGTCGTCGATGACCGGACCCGAGGGGCCGTCTCCGTCCTCCGGCCCGGCGGAGAGACGGCCGGCCGTCACCGCCAGGACACCCGGATGGCCTGCGGCCTCGTCGAGCAGCCGCGTGCGGAAGGACGCCGTCAGGGGCACCCGGCACACGTCGTCGAGCAGGCTCCGCGCCCCCTCGCGGCTCAGCCGTCCCAGGGACAGCAGCCGGGCACCCCGCACCTCGGGGGGCCGGTGATAGGCGCCGAACGAGACGATCCACGCCCACGGGCCGGAGATCCCGCGCCAGGCCGCGTCGAGCGCGGTGCGGGAATGGGCGTCCCAGAGGTGGTGGTCGTCCAGACAGAGCAGCAGGGGCTCGCCGGGGCACAGGGCCGCCAGCGCGCCGGGCACGCCGCCGGGGCCACGGGCAGCCCGCAGGGCGTGGCGCGCGGCCGAGGGGGTGGGGGCGAGGGCGGACACGAGGGCGCGCACGCCGCTCCAGGGGACGCGGTTGCCGCCGGGCGCGGCCATCCGGTGGGCCCGGACCGGGGAGTCCCGTACAGCCTGGTCCAGCAGTGCGGTCCGACCGATGCCCGGACCCCCGGTGAGCAGCAGGACGCCGCCCGTCCCCTCGGCGGCCCGCGCCGACAGCTCCGCCACGGCGGTGAGTTCGGACGTGCGGTCGTACAGCCGCGGAGCAGCGGCGATCCTCGGTGCTCCACTCACGCCGTCACGATACTGGCCGGTAAGGGGTGGGGAAAGAGGGCGGAGTTGGTCCGGGGTCCACACCTCGGGCTCGCCCGCTGTGCGCGCGGACAACCTGAGCGGTCCTGGGCGGGCGAGCCGGGGGGCGGGCCCGCGCGGACCGACGTGCGCCGCGTGCGGCCGAACGGCCGGTCCCGTGGCCCTCGCCCCGCACCGGCGGCGAGGACCACGGAGACGTCAGGAGCCGAGGGGGCAGGTGCCCCGGTACTCCTCGATCGTCAGGCTCGGCCGTGGCAGGGGGCAGAGGAACTGGTCGTAACGGGTGTCGTCGTCGATGAAGCGCTTCAACCAGGAGATGCTGTACTTCGCGATCGTCGTGTTGGAGCTGTTGGGGGTGAAGTGGGTGGCCCCGTTGAGCTCCAGGTAGGCCTTGTCCAGTGAGGCCGGCAGGGTCTCGTAGAACGGCTCCGAGTGGGTGGCGACCGGGGCGATCGTGTCGCCGTCGGCGCCCACGACCAGGGTCGGAGTGCTGATCTCGGGCCAGGTCTTGTCGGTGTTCCAGCCGGTGAGCGGGATGGCTGCCTTGAGCGAGGGCCGGCTCTTCGCGGCTTCCAGGGTGCCTCCGCCGCCCATCGAGTGCCCCATGACTCCCAGCCGCGAGGCGTCGACGCGGTCCCGGACCGGGCTGCGCTGGGTCAGGTAGTCGAGTGCCGCGAGGAGTTGGCGGCCCCGGCTGTCCGGCTGGTCCAGGGTGGTGAGGGTGTCGATCGTGAAGACGACGAAGCCCTGCGAGGCGAGCCGCGGTCCGAGCCACGCGATCGAGGACTCGTACGCGGTGAAGCCGGGGGAGATCACCACGGCGCCGAACGTGCCGTCGCTCGTGGTGGTGGGGTAGTAGACGGTGCCGCCGCCGAACCCGGTGACGGCGAGGGAGGAGACACCGGTCTGGGAGACCGCGTAGGACCCGCGGGCGGCCTCGACGGAGGCCGTGGTGGGCGCCGGCCCGCGCTGATAGGGATTGTCCGCTGCGGTGGAGGCGGTGGAGGCGGTGGCGGCGGGCGCGGCGAGGAAGGCCAGGGATGACAGGGCTGCGGCGGCGGCGATGTGTCGTTTCACGACGGAGTCGTCCTCTCGAGTCGTGTGCCGTGATGGCAGGGGCTGCGCGACGCCGCCAACCGGAGGACGGCGTCGCACCGGTGGGGACCGGTCCCGTCACTGTCGGGGCGACGACGGAGGAAGACATCGGCGAAATGACCGGTCACCGGTCCCGGACGTTCCGGTGGGTGCGACCGGGAGGAATCCGCGGGCCCGCCCCCGGGCGCTGCCGATGACCCGGGGGGCGGGGGCACGTCCCGCCAGGCCGCCCCGGTCCGGAACCTCCAGTCCCGGGTCAGCCGCCGCCCGAGCCGACCGAGGCCGAACCGCCCGACGTCCAGCGGGAGTTGGGCTGCGGACGATCGCGCTTGCCGCGTTCGGTGCGCAGCACCACCGTGACCCCCGCCGGGCCGAGCAGAGCCTTCAGTGCGGAGGTGAGCCGCTGCGGGTCGCCGCCGAGCGGGAGCGTGAGACGCTCGCGGGAGCCCTGCAGGACGAGTTCCAGCGCGAGGGTGGACACGGCCGGTTTGGGGTCCCCCTCGTACGGCTCCACCACCTTGTGCGTCAGCAGCACCTGGCGCAGGGCCTCGACGGGCAGCCAGGCGTCCGGTCCGGCGGCCCGGACCAACCGCAGGGACGCGGGCACGTCGGCCGGTGTGAACTCCACCCGCAGGATGTCCCGGGCCCGGGACAGGGCCAGAACCGGCCAGCCGATCAGGTACTCCAGTCCGACGACGACCCCCACCACCACGAACACGGTCGACGCCCGTGCCCCGGCCAGCGCCATCCAGAAGGCGACGACCAGGGTGGGAGCGCCCAAGGCGAGGGGAACGAGCAGCGCCGACCCCGCGGAGTTCAGCGCGGTCCACAGCGGCCCGGTCGGGCCGGCGCGCAGGACCAGATCCGTGGAGTCGGGGCCTCGTCTCAGCACGGGATCGGTGGCCATGCCTCCAGCGTAGGACCGGTCCGCAAGGGGGCATGGACCAAATCCGGCCGATGGACCGCGACTTCCGGCGGCGGCCCTACGTGTCTCCGGTGTCGCGTACCCTCGGTCGGCGCGCGATCACCACCCCTGCGGCGTCGGAAATCTCCCCCTACCCCTCGCCATGGGGCCGACGGCCCGAACGGCCGGCATGTCACGATCGAGGGCGCTCGCGCCGTGCTGAGAAGACGGCCTGTGCAGGACCCGCACGGAAATTCCTTGAATCAGCAAGAACGACTGCCCTGGGGAGCCCTCCTTGTCTCTCGAACCCTCCGATGCCACGGTCTCCTTTCCGCGTACGCCCCTTCCTCCGGCCGAGGTCCACAAGGCCGCCGCGGACCAGGTCCTTCTGGCCGGCGCGGCGAGGTTGGGTGAGGACCGCTTCGAGGTCGCCGCGCTCTGGCCGGGCGACCACCCTCTCTACCACGCCGATCCGCGAGGCTTCGGCGACCCGACCCTCGTGGCGGAGTCCGCGCGTCAGACCGCCCTCCACCTCGGCCACCGCTTCCACGGCGTCGAGCGCTCGGGTGAGCGCTTGATGATCCTCAACCGGATCACGGTCGACGTGACGCCCCCGGGGCTGCCCCACGCGAGCGAGGAGGCGCTCTCCGTGACCATGGACGTCACCAGCTCCCGTACGGACAGCCGGCCCTCCCGTGACGGTGATCTGCCGCGCACGGCCATGGTCCTGGACGCCGAGTTCCGCATCGACGGCGTGCGCCACGCACGGGCCTCGGTGCACTGGACGGCTCTCCCGGCCCGCCGGTACGCGGTGCTGCGCCGCCGGAACGGCAGTACGGGAGAGGTCGGTTCGCCGCCTCCGGGCCTGCCGCCCGCCAGACCGCTCGCCCCTGAGGAGGTCGGCCGACGCCACGCGCGTGATGTGCTGCTCGCCACGGCGGACGGGCTGCCGGAGAACCGCTGGCTGCTGACGATGGACCGGACGCACCCGGTCTACTTCGACCACGAGTCGGACCACATCCAAGGGATGGTGCTCCTCGAAGCCCTGCTCCAGGCGGCGCGGACGGTGCGCCTCCGGTCACCGGAGACGGCCTCCCACCGGGACGTGTACGTCTCCGCCCCCCGATTCACCGTGGACTACGCGCACTTCGGGGAGCTCGACCAGCCGGTGACCGTCACCGCCGAGCGCGGCACGGCTCCCGAGGAGGGGCTCGTTCTCACCGCCGTCCAAGGGGGCCGCGAACTCGTCCGCTGCGCCCTCGCGGACGACGAGACCCCGGAGGCGGCGCCGCGATGAGGGACGCCACCCCTTCCGACACCCACGGCGTCGCGCCGTCACCCCGCATACGAGTCGTCCCGAACCAGACCGGAGGAGCGCCATGACCGAAGAGAACACCACCCCACGCCCCCGGTTGACCTCCCTCACCGGAGTCCGGTTCTTCGCCGCGTTCCTCGTCCTCCTCTTCCACGTGACGTACACGAGGCCCTTCGCCGACCAGGACATCTCCGACGGCCTGTTCATCGCCTTCAGCAAGGCCGGCTGGGTGGGCGTCTCCTTCTTCTTCGTCCTGAGCGGCTTCGTCCTGACCTGGTCGGCCCGCCCGACGGACACCACGCGTGCCTTCTGGCGCCGCCGGCTGGTCAAGGTGTTCCCCAACCACCTGGTCATGTACGCCGTGACCATGGCGCTCTACGCGGCGGCCACCGTCGCGGGCACGACCGCCGTCCTCAACCTGTTCCTGCTGCAGGCGTGGGTGCCGGAGTTCGACGTGTACTTCAGTGTCGACAACCCGAGCTGGTCCCTCGGTTGCGAACTGCTCTTCTACCTGCTCTTCCCGCTGCTGCACCGCTGGATCGGCAGAATCGGCGCGCGCCGCCTGTGGTGGTGCGCCGGAACGCTGATCGCGGTGATCACGGCCCTGCCCGTGGTGGTCACCGCACTGGTGCCGGCCGAGCCGAGCATGATGCTGCCGGACAAGCCCGGGTCCCTCATGGGCTTCTGGCTGGTCTACATCTTCCCGCTCAGCCGAGTGCTCGACTTCGTCCTCGGCATCGTCATGGCCCGGATCGTCCTGGAGGGCCGCTGGATCGGCGTCGGCCCGCTGCCGCTCGCCGCGCTCTTCGTGCTCTGCTACGTCGGCTCGCTCTCCCTGCCGGCGCTGTACGCCCTGAACGCCGCGACGGTCGTGCCCCTGGCGCTGCTCATCCCCGCCATCGCGCTCGTCGACGTGGAGAACCGGAAGACGTGGCTGCGCGGCAGGGCCCTCACCTTCCTGGGCGAGATCTCGTTCGCCCTCTACATGGTCCACTGGCCCATCCTGGTCTACGGTCGCCGGCTCCTGGGCGAGCAACGGCAGTACTCCCTCCCCGTCGCCGCCGGGCTGATCGCGCTGTTCGTCGCGCTCAGCCTGGGTCTCGCCTGGCTGCTGTACGCGGGCGTGGAACGACCGGCGATGCGCCGCTGGGCGACTGCGCGCCGCCGCCCGGGGGCCGCCGCCCGTGCCGCTTCCGGTGGCACTCCGCCCGGCCGCCCGGCCGAGGAGGGGCCCGCCGCGGCCGTCCCCCGGCAGGCCGGTCCGCACGACGAGGCCGCGGCGCCGCCGTCACCGGTGAATCCCGCCCGCTGAGAGGCTCCGCCCCGGGTACCGGCAGCACCCGGGCCTGGGCCCTCGACACCGTTCCGGACGCCTTGCGGAGCCGGAGCCGGAGCCAGGGCCGGGGCCGGGGCCGCCTCCGCGGGCCCCGGCATCGCACATGCCCTCGTCGCACATGCCCTCGCCGGACCGTCCGGAAGGCGACCGGGTCGCGCTGCGGCGGGGGCCGTCGGCATGCGCGGTGACCGGAGGTGAACCCGCGGTGATCGGTCGTTGATCGGCCGTAGAGCCGGGCCGGAGAGCATCCACGGCAAGGGAACACGGCTCGCCCGGTCATCACCGGGCGTCGTCGACCTCGGCGTTCCACACGGGCGCCGGGCCCCCCGTTCCCCGGAGTTGGCCAACCCACGGAAGGTGGACGAGGCATGGACGTTCTTCAGTCGGCACAGTCGACGGCGGGCTTCGGCGAACTGCTCAGGGTCTGGCGCGAGCGCGTCGGCCTCACCCAGCAGGTGCTCGCCGACCACGCGACCCTGAGCGTCCGGGCGATCCGCGACATGGAGAGCGGCCGTGTGCAGCGGCCCCGTCAGGAGACCGTCCGACTGCTCGCCGACGCGCTGCGACTCGGCGGCCACCACCGCTCGGTCTTCGAGGCGGCGGCCCGGCGCCAGGCACTCGCCGACGAGCCCCGCGACGAGCCGACCGCGCCGCCGGTCGCGCGGGGCGCGATCGTCGGCCGCGAGCTCGAAGTCGAGGTGCTCGCCGACGCGTTCGCGGAGCACGGCGACCGGCTCGTCACGCTGGCCGGGCTCGGCGGGGTCGGCAAGACCCGGCTCGCCCTGGAGGTCGCCCGGAGGCTCTACCTCGCCTCCCGCTGGTCGGTGCGCTGGATCGACTGCGGCCGGCAGCCGGCCGCCGGGGCCGAGCGCCGCGCGGAGCTCGCGCGGGCGATCGGGGACCGGCCCACCCTCCTCGTCCTCGACGGCGCCGACGCCGGTGTGGACACCGCCCTCCTCGACGAGCTCTTCCAGCGCTGCCCCGGCCTGCGGGTGCTGGTCACCTCCCGGCTCGCGGAGCCGCTGCCCGGCGGACAGGTCATCCCGCTCGCACCGCTGCCCACCCCCGGCCCCGAGCTCGACCACGACCCGGTGGCCCTCGCCGAGGTCGGAGCCGTACGACTCCTCCTCTCGCACCTGCGGCGGTTGCGCCCGC
The DNA here is from genome assembly GCF_040641575.1 of Streptomyces sp. NPDC020807. Taxonomy (NCBI): domain Bacteria; kingdom Bacillati; phylum Actinomycetota; class Actinomycetes; order Kitasatosporales; family Streptomycetaceae; genus Streptomyces; species Streptomyces sp. NPDC020807. Next base: position 27,955 of record NZ_JBFADU010000008.1, on the reverse strand, counting down.
GCTACCGCCTGGAGGCCGACGAGGCTCCCGCCGTCGCCGCGCTCTGCCGCCAACTCGACGGCATCCCGGGCGCGTTGGAGCTCGCCGCCGGATGGTCCACCGTGCTCTCCCCGCGCCAGCTGGTCGTCCGCCTCGCCGACGGGCCGTTCCACCTCGCGCCGCCGCCCGCCGGGTACGGCGGCAGGACCGACGTCCGTGCCGCGCTCCGGGCCGCGCTCGACCGGCTCACCCTCGACCAGCGCGACCTGCTCGACCGGCTCGCCGCCCAGCCCGGCGACTGGTCGGGCGAGGACGCCGTCGTGCTCGGCGGGCGCCCGCCGCAGGAGTGCCTCGCCGCGCTGCACGAGCTGCTCGCCGGCGGGCTCATCCGGACCGTACCGGCCCGTGACGGCGTCCGGTTCACCGTGCTCAACCTCTGCCGGAGCTTCGCCGCGAGCGGCAGGAACGGGGAGCTCGTGGGCGCGGCGTGACCGCGCCCGACGGACGGTTCACCCGCGCGCCGATACTGCCCGCATCCTGCCGGGCCACCTGCCGGTCCCGCGCCCGGAACGTCCCTAGCGTTCTGTCCACGGCCGAACAGCCGGACATGTCACCCACCCTCACCACCGACACAGAGGTTCGCGCCGTGGACCAGCAGCATGCTGTGGAGCAGTACGGAGAGACCGCCGGGACCGGCGGCCCCGGTCTGGACGTCGTCGTGACGACCATGGCCTCCGACTCGCACACCTGGAACCTGTTCTTCCTCCAGTTGCTCCTGGAGGAGCTCGGCCACCGGGTCACCAACCTGGGCGCCTGCGTCCCCGACGAGCTCCTCGTCGCCGAGTGCAGCAGGAACGCTCCCGACCTGATCGTCCTGAGCAGCGTCAACGGCCACGGGTTCCACGACGGGCTGCGCGTGATCGCCGCCCTGCGCGCCCGCCCCGAGCTCGCCCGGACGACGACGGTCATCGGCGGCAAGCTCGGCATCGCCGGCTCCGGCGCCCCCGCCAGGCGCCGGGAACTCCTCGCCGCGGGGTTCGACGGGGTCTTCGAGGAGGGGCGGTCGGTGGGCGACTTCCGGTCGTTCGTCGGCTCGCTCGCCACGGCCCCGTCGGGAGTCCTGCTGTGACCACGCACGGCTTCGGCGGCTTCGTCGCCGCCGCCCGGGCCGCCGGACAGCTCGTCGTCCAGCCCCGCATGGGCATGGCCGACCCCGCCCGGATGCGCGACGGGCTCCTCGCCACCCGGGGCGCGTCGGCCGTCACCGTCGGCACCCTCACCCTCGACAGCTACACCCGCACCGGCGACCTCGCCGCCGCCCGCCGTGCCCTCGCCGACGGCGTCGGCCTCAACGGCTACCCGCTCGCCACCCACCCGGCCGACACCACCCGCGCCGTCCTGCGGGGCCTGGCGGACGACCGCTTCCCCGTGCAGGTGCGGCACGGCTCCGCCCTGCCGCAGCACATCATCCGCGCCCTCCTCTCGGTCGGCCTCGACGCCACCGAGGGCGGCCCCGTCTCGTACTGCCTCCCGTACAGCCGTACGCCGCTGCGCGAGGCGGTCGTCGCCTGGCGGCGGGCCTGCGAACTCCTCGCCGAGGCGGGGGAGTCGGGAGCGGAACCGCACCTGGAGACCTTCGGCGGCTGCCTGATGGGGCAGCTCTGCCCGCCGAGCCTGCTCGTCGCCGTCAGCGTGCTCGAAGCGCTCTTCTTTCGGCAGAACGGCCTGCGTTCGGTCTCGCTCAGCTACGCCCAGCAGGCCGACCCGCGTCAGGACGAGGAGGCGCTCACCGTCCTCGCCCGGCTGGCCGGCGAACTGCTGCCGGACGTCGACCACCACGTCGTGCTCTACGCCTACATGGGCGTCTTCCCCGTGACGCCCGGCGGGGCCCGGCTGCTGCTCCAGGACGCCGCCCGGCTCGCGGTGCGCGCCGGGGCCGCGCGGCTGATCGTCAAGACGACAGCCGAGGCGCACCGCATCCCGACCGTGGCCGAGAACGTCCGCGCCCTGGAGACGGCCGCGGTCGCCGCCGCCGAGGAGCGCGCCGCCCTGTCCGCCGGACCGGCCCCCCGTACGGGGCTCGTCGAGGACACCGGCGTCGAGGCCGAGGCGCGGGCCCTCATCGGCGCCGTGCTCGACCTCGATCCCGACATCGGCCGCGCGCTGGTACGGGCCTTCGCGGCCGGGTACCTCGACGTGCCCTACTGCCTCCACCCCGACAACGCCGGCCGGACGCGCAGCTCGCTCGCGGCCGACGGGCGGCTGTCCTGGTCGAACACCGGGTCCATGCCGATCGCCGGCCTCGGCGCGGCGGGCCACCGGCCGCCGATCCTCGGCTCGGCCGGGCTGCTCTCCGCCCTCTCCCACGTCCAGCGGACCTACGACGACCGGGCCGCCGCACGGCCGGCCGCCGCCGGCGACGTCCGCGAGGCGGTCCGCGAGACGGTCCGCGTCCCCTTACCGCACGTCCCCGCACCGCACGTCCCCGCACCGCACGTCCCCGCACCGCACGTCCCCGCACCGCTCGGCCCCTTGCCGCTCCGCACGACCTCCACGCCACGACGAGAGTTGGGACTCACCACGCCATGACCACCGACGTACCCACCGCCCCCGCGGCGCTCCCGGACCCCGGCCGCCACCTGACCTCCCCGACCACTCGCAGCGTGCTGCGCATCAAGCACCACCTGGTCTCCGCCGCCCGCGCACACCTGTGCGAGCAGGGCTTCACGGAGGTGTTCCCGCCGATCATCGGGCCGGTCACGGACCCCGGTTCGCGCGGTTCCAAGCAGGTGGACGTCGACTTCTACGGTCACCGGTACAAGCTGATGACCAGCGCGATCCTCTACAAGCAGGCCTCGCTGCTCGCCTTCGACAAGATCTTCTGCGTCGCCCCCAACGTCCGTCTCGAACCCCTGGAGACCGCGAGCACCAGCCGGCACCTCGCCGAGTTCCACCAGCTCGACGTGGAGGTCGCGGGCGCGAGCCGGGACGACGCCGTGCAGCTGGTCGAGGACCTCGTGGTCCACATGGTCGACAGCGTGGTCCGCGAACTCCCCAAGGAATTCGCCGAACTCGGCCGCGACGTCGAGGCGTTCACCGAGCTCCTCAAGGGCTCCTTCGGCCGGATGCGGCACGCCGAGGCGGTCTCCGAGCTCCAGGGGCTCGGCCACCCGCAGAGCCCGGACGCCGAGCTCGACTGGACCGGCGAGGCCCTGCTCTCCGGCCGGCGCGACCGGCCGTTCTTCGTCACCGACTACCCGAAGGGCTCGCGCGGCTTCTACGACCGCGAGAACCCCGACGCGCCCGGCCTGCTGAAGAACTTCGACCTCGTCGCCGCCGAGGGGTACGGCGAGCTGTGCAGCGGCAGCCAGCGCACCAACGACTACGCCGAGATCGTCACCCGCATCCGCGAGACCGGCGAGAACCCGCAGAAGTACCGCTGGTACCTCGACCTCGTGCGCGAGGGCGTGCCCGCGAGCGCCGGTTTCGGCATCGGCGTGGAGCGCCTGACCCGCTACGTCGCCGGCCTCGACGCCGTCTGGCAGGCCAGCGCCTTCCCCAAGCTGCCCGGGGTGGTGTCGCCGTGAGCGACCTCTCCGCACCCGGCTTCCCCGAGGAGGAGGTCCGGCAGCGCGCCCGCGCCGGTGCCGCCGCGGCCTTCCCGCCTCCGGGCGAGTACGGCCGTACCCTGTTCGGCGCCGACGGCGGTCGGGCGGCGGGGTCCGGACCGGGCGTCGGGCACGCGTCCGACGCGCTCGACGCGCTGCGGATCACCCCGCCCGTCTTCATGCCGCAGCGCCTCGCCCGGCTCATCGACCTCGGCCGCGAACCCGACTACCGGGACGTCGAACTCACCACCTCCATAGGCGGGTTCACCTCGTCCCTGCCCGTGTACGTCTCCGCCCTCGGATCCACCCGGGCCGCCGGAGGCGACCTCGGGCTCGCCCTCAGCCGGCAGGCCGGAGCCCTCGGGCTCCCCATGGTCATCGGCGAGAACGTCGTCCCCGTCAACGGCTACGGCCGGCTCGACGAGGCGGCCGACCGGGCCCTCCTCGGCCGCCTCCGCGCCTACGCCGGGGAACTCCCCGAAGGGCGCGGCGGCGTCGCCGTCCAGCAGTCCACCGAGGACGCCGACGCCGAGGTGTGGAACCTCGTCTACAGCGACCCGGCCGCGCTACCGCTCCTCGAAACCGGGCGGCTCGCCTTCGAGTTGAAGGTCGGCCAGGGTGCCAAGCCGGGCCTCGGCGGGATGACCGTCCTCGACGCCGAGGCCGCGGCCCGGCTCGGTGACCGGTACGGCATCGACGACGTCTTCGGCGACGGCCGCGTCCTGCGCTCCAGCACCCCCGGCACCTTCACGGCGGAGATCCTGCGCCAGCAGATCCGGCTCATGCGCAACAACTTCCCCCGGGCCCGCGTCTGGGTGAAGCTGCACCCGGGCCGGGACGTCGCCGAGGCCGCCCGGGTGGCGGCCGAGGCGGGCGCGGACGCCGTCACCGTCGACGGGGCCGAGGGCGGCACCGGCTGGGCGCCGGGGGCCTTCCCCGCCCAGGTCGGCCTGCCGCTCGCCGAGTGCCTCCGCCGACTCGTGGCCGTCGGGCCGCCGCCCTGCCTCCTGGTCTCCGGGCGCATGTGGGAGGGCGGCCGCGCGGTGAAGAGCCTCGCGCTCGGCGCCCGCGCGGTGGGCCTCGGGCGTGCGGCCCTCCTCGCCACGGCGGAGGACCCGGAAGCCGGCCTCGTGCGGTTCGTGGAATGCCTCGCGCTGGAAATTCGCATGTTGATCAGTGCACTCGGGAAGTATGCGCCCGGAGCTCTGGAGAGGGATGACGTCTGGTCGCCCGAATTCTGAACCGAATTTCTCTTCGTGATCGAGGGAAGCAGCCCGTCGAGACGCCTGAACTGCGTCTTGGCGGGCTGCTTTCTTTTTCGCCGACAGGCAGTTGAAACTGCCGATGTCCTTCCCGGGGATCTGCCGATCGGCTCCCGAACCCCGTCCTATCGTTTTCTCACTGCCCACAGCGTCGTTAATTCATCGGGGTTGGATGATGGAATCTCGCGGTTTTGCCTTCACGTCCGCAGCACGCCGTTTCCCGGACCGCCCTGCCCTCCGGCTGGGCACCCGGACCGTCGACTACCGGGAGCTCGACGAGCTGAGCGGCGCACTCGCCGCCCGGATCGCGCCCGGACACACGGTGGCCGTCACCGGCCGGGACCGGATCGACCACGTGGTCGGCCTGCTCGCCGCCCTGCGGGCGGGCGCCACGTACCTGCCGCTGGACCGGGAGGCGCCCGAGGAGCGCAACGCCTGGATCCGGGAGGACGCCGGCGCCACGTTCGCGTACGTCGACGGGGAGCTGACCCGCACCGGTACCGACGGCGAGGACCTCGCCCCGGCCGCCGGATACCTCATCTACACCTCCGGTACCACCGGCCGCCCCAAGGGCGTCCACGTCCCGCTCGCCGCCCTCGCCGGCCACCTGGACGCCGCCGTCGAGCGCTTCGGCCTCACCGAGGACGACGTCGTGCTGCACGCCGCCCGCCCCACCGTCGACGTCGCCGTCGAGCAGGTCCTCACCGCGCTCTCGGCCGGCGCCTGCGTCCTCGTCCCCGAGGAGCAGCTGCTCGCCCCCGCCGCCCTCCTGGACCTGCTCGACTCCGGGTCGGTCACGGTGGCCAACCTCGCCGCCGGGTACTTCCAGGAGGTCGTCGGCGCCCTGCGGGAGTACGGCCGTGCCCCGCGCGCCCTCCGCCTGATGATCTCCGGCAGCGACCGGCTCTACCCGGACGCCGCCGCGAGCTGGTGGGCCGCCACCGGCGTGCCGCTGCTCAACGCGTACGGGCCGACCGAGACCGTCGTCACCGCCACCGTCCACGAACTGGCCGGCCCGGCCGGCGGGGACGCGGGCACGGTCCCGATCGGGCGGCCCCTGGGCGACCGCCGCGCCTACGTCCTCGACGACAAGCTGACGCCGGTGTCTCCCGGCGAGACCGGCGAGCTGTACGTCGGCGGGCCCCTCCTCGCCTCCGGCTACCACGGCCGCCCCGCCCTGACGGCCGGTCGTTTCCTCGCCGACCCCTTCGCCCCCGAGCCGGGCGGCCGGATGTATCGCACCGGGGACGTCGTCCGGCAGCCCGTCGAGGGCGGCGCGATCGAGTTCGTCGGCCGCTCCGACCACCAGGTGAAGATCCGCGGCTTCCGGGTCGAGCCCGGCGAGATCGAGGAGGTCCTCACCGGACGGCCGGAGATCGCCTCGGCGGTCGTCGTCGCGTACGAGGGGAGGCTCGCCGCCTACGTCACCCCGGCCCCCGGCACGGCCGCCCCCGACACCGCCGAGCTCCGCGCCTTCCTCGCCGAGCGGCTCCCCGAGCACATGGTCCCGGCGACCGTCACCGTCCTCGACTCCCTCCCGCTGACCGGCGGAGGCAAGGTCGACCGGGCCGCGCTGCCCGCCCCGCAGGCCGCGCCCGCCGCCCCCGTCGCCGGCCGACGCCCTCCCCGTACCCCCGCCGAGCAGCTCATCGCCGCCGTCTGGGCGGACGTGCTCGGCGTCCCCGAGGTCGGCGCCGACGACAATTTCTTCCACCTGGGCGGTGATTCGCTCACTGCCGTGCGCGTGGTCGGCCGCGTCTTCGACGTCTTCGGCATGATCTCGCCGTACACCATCTTCGACGCCCCCACCCTCGCCGAGTTCGCCGCCGCCGTCACCGCAGCCACGGACGGAGGTGAACGCCCGGCGCTGGAGCGGACCGTCGACGACATCGCGCCCCTGGCCAACTTCCAGCGCGGACTGTGGTTTCTGGATCAATGGAACCCCGGAGCCCCGACCTACGTCGTGCCCTGGGTGTTCCGCTTCGCCGGACCCGTCGACCCCGGCCTGCTCCGGGGCGCACTGAACGGGGTCGCCGCCCGGCACGGCGCCCTCCGCACCACCTTCGCGTGGGGCGAGGACGGCCCCCGCCAGGTGATCCACCCCTCCGTCGACGTGCCCTTCACCGTCGAGGAGATCGCCCCCGACGCCTCCGCGACCCTGGACGAGCGCATCGCCGAGGCCGCGCTCGTCCCCTTCGACCTGGAGGCCGGACCCCTCGTCCGCGCCCATCTCTTCCGCACCGGCGCCACCTCCACGCTGCTCTTCCTCTGCCACCACATCGTCTGGGACGAGGGATCCCTCGCCGTCCTGGAGACCGAACTCGCCTCCCTGTACGAGTCCCTGGCCATCGGCCGGCCCTCCGAACTGCCCGAACTGCCCGTCCAGTACGCGGACTACGCCGCCTGGCAGCAGCAGGACGGCACCGCCGAGCGCCAGCTCGCGTACTGGCGCGAGCACCTCCGCGACGCCCCCACCGAGTCCCCGCTCCCCACCGACCGACCCCGGCCCGAACTCCAGGCGTTCCGCGGCGCGTTCCACCGCTTCGCGATGCCCCGGCCGGTCGCCGAGGCCGTCAGGGAGCTCGCCCGGAGCGAGGACGCGACCCCGTTCATGGTGCTCCTCGCCGGCCTCGCGCTGACCCTGCACCGGCGGACCGGCCAGGACGACCTGGTCCTCGGTTCCCCGGTGAGCGTCCGGGGACGGTCCGAACTCGACGCCCTCATCGGCTACTTCGTCAACCTGCTCCCGCTCCGCGTCCGCGTCGACGCCTCCACGGACTTCCGCGAGCTCGTCCGGCACGTCCGCGAGGTCGCCATCGGCGGCTACCGCCACCAGGAGGCCCCCTTCGACGCCATCGCCGGCGCCGTCATGGAGGAGCGGCCCGACGACCGCGCCGAGGACCGCAACCCGCTCTGCCAGGTCCTCCTGGAGCTCCACCCGCTCGACAGCCGGCCGCTGACCGTCGGCGGCACCGAGGTCACCCGCGAGCTCCACTCCAACCCCGTCTCCCGCTTCGACCTCTCGATCTCCGTCGACGACCGGGGCACCGACTTCACCGGCCGCTTCGAGTACGACTCCGACCTCTTCGACCCCGGCACCATGGCCGAGTTGTGCGAGGCCTGGCTCGGCACCCTCGCCGCCGCCGTCGAGGCGCCCGTCCACGCCCTCTTCGAGGACCGCGCGGCCCGGGAGCCGGGCGCCCTCGCCCTCGTCTCCGGCGACGAACGCGTCGACTACGGCACCCTCAACACGCGGGCCAACCGCCTCGCCCACCACCTGGTCGACCTCGGCGTCGGCCGCGGCGACACCGTCGCCGTCCTCGTAGAACGCGGCCCGGACCTCGTCGTCGCCCTGCTCGCCGCCCTCAAGTCCGGCGCCGCGTACACCCTCCTCGACCCGGACTTCCCCGCCGAGCGCCTGGCCGGCGCGGTCACCGACAGCGGCGCCGCCCTGCTGGTCACCCACCGCCACGCGAGCCCCCCGTTCCCCGTCGCCCACCACCTCGACCTGGACGCCGAGGCCGCCGCCCTCGCGCACCGCCCCGGCCACGACCCGGGCCTCCCCGTCACCGGCACCGACCTCGCCTGCGTGATGTTCACCTCCGGCTCCACCGGCCGCCCCAAGGGCGTCGCCGTCCCGCACCGCGCCCTCACCACCACCTACCTCGGCCAGGACTACGCCCGCTTCGGCCCCGACGAGATCTGGCTCCAGTGCTCCCCGGTCTCCTGGGACGCCTTCGCCCTGGAGCTGTACGGCGCCCTCGCCTTCGGCGGCACCTGCGTCCTCCAGCCCGGCCAGCGGCCCGACCCGCAGGCCGTCGCCGAACTGACGCGGCGCCACGGCGTCACCCAGCTCCAGCTCTCCGCGAGCCTGTTCAACTTCCTCCTGGAGGAGTTCCCGGAGACGTACGACGACGTCCGCGTCGCCTTCACCGCCGGCGAGCGGGCCTCCGTCACCCACGTCGGCAAGGCCATCGACCAGTACCCCGAGCTCGTCGTCGCCAACGGCTACGGCCCCGTCGAGAGCCTCGGCCTCACCACCTGCCACCGCGCCACCCGCGAGGACGCGGCCGGCTCCTCCATCCCGATCGGCCGCCCGCTGAACGGCAAGGACGTCCACGTCCTCGACGAACAGCTCAGGCCCGTCCCCGACGGCACCACCGGCGAGCTGTACGCGGCCGGCGGCGGACTCGCCCTCGGCTACGTCGGCAGGCCGGGACTGACCGCCGAACGGTTCGTCGCCTCCCCGTTCGGCGCGCCCGGCGAGCGGCTCTACCGCACCGGCGACCTCGGCCACCGCACGGCGGCCGGCGTCCTGGAGATCACCGGCCGCGTCGACGACCAGGTGAAGGTCCGCGGCTTCCGGGTCGAACCCGGCGAGATCGAGGACGCGCTCACCCGCCACCCGTCCGTCGGCGAGGCGGCCGTCACCGTGTACGAGCCCGCCGAGGGCGACGCGCGGCTCGCCGCCTACGTGACCGCCGCCGTCGGCGCGGTCGGCGGCCTCGCTCCCGACCCGGACGCGCTCCTCGACCACCTGACGGGGCTCCTGCCCCAGCACATGGTGCCCGCCACGCTCGACGTCCTCGACGCGCTGCCGCTCAACCCGAACGGGAAGGTGGACCGCCGCGCGCTGCCCGCCCCGGCCGGGCGTGGGGCCGTCGAGGAGACGGCGGGCGCGACCGACCCGCTCACCGCCGGCCAGCGGCTCGTCGCCGACGCCGTCCGCAGCATCCTCAGCCTGGCCGGGGACCTCGGCCCGGAGGACGACTTCTTCCGGCTCGGCGGCAACTCGCTCGCCGCCGTGCGGGTCGCCATGCGGCTCTCCCAGGAGACCGGCACCCGCGTGCCGCCGCAGACGGTCTTCCGGGGCCGCACCGTCGGCGCCATCGCCGAACGGCTGGTCACGCGGTGACCCGCCGACCGGACCACCCGGACCGCCCGCCCACCCGCACACCCCTCCGCGAAGGGAACGAGGCCGTGAGCCCGTCCGCCGAACCGTCCGCCCCGACCGGGGGCGAGAGCCTCCTCCGCACCGCCCCCGCCTCCGGCCTCCAGCGCGGGCTGTGGTTCCTCGACCGCTGGGACCCGCAGGCCACCACGTACACCACCCCGTGGACGTACGACGTCACCGGACCGCTCGACCTCGACCTGCTCCAGCGCGCCCTGGACGGCGTCGTCGCCCGGCACGAGGCGCTGCGCACGACCTTCGCGCTCCACCCCGACGGCCCGCGCCAGTGCGTCCACGACGGCCTCGCCGTGCCCCTCGTGGTCACCGACCTCCGCGAGCTGCCCGGCGCCCGCCGCGCCGAGCGCGCCGAGGAGCTGATCGCGGAGCGGGCCGCCGTCCCCTTCGACCTCGGCACGGGACCGCTGCTGCGCGCCGAGGCGATCCGGGTCGCCGACGACCTCACCACCCTCCTCCTCGTCGTCCACCACATCGTCTGGGACGGCTGGTCCGCCGAGATCTTCGAGCGTGAACTCGCCGAGATCTACAGCTCGTTGACCGAGGGCAGGGATGCCGTCCTGCCGGTCCTCACCACCCAGTACGCCGACTGGGCCGAGGAGGAGCAGCAGACCTCGTACGAGGAACACCTCGCCCACTGGAAGCGGAGCCTCGACGGCGTCCCCGCCCTGCTCGAACTGCCCGGCGACCGGCCGAGGCCGGCCGAACGCAGTCAGCACGGCGCCACCGAGCCGTTCTTCCTCACGCCCGGCGCCGCCGCCCGGGTGCGGGCGCTGGCCGAGCAGGAGGGCGTGACCCCGTTCACCGTCCAACTCGCCGCCTTCGCCCTGCTCATGGGCCGCTGGACCGGCGCCGACGACCTGCTGGTCGGCACCCCGGTCACCACCCGCAACCGCCCCGAAGTGGCCGACCTCCTCGGCTACTTCGTGAACCTCCTGCCGATCCGCGTGCGACTCGCGCCCCGCGACACCTTCCGCAGGCTCCTCGCCGACCTCCAGGACGGCGTCTTCGACGCCTTCGGCTACCTCGACGTCCCCTTCGACCAGGTCGTGGACCTGCTCGGCACCCCCCGCACACCGCAGCACCCGCCGCTCGTCCAGGTCGTCTTCGGCGCCCACGCCGAGGACCGGACGCCCCTCGCCCTGGGCGGCGCGAGCGCCGTGCGGAAGGTCCGCTCCAACGGGACGAGCAAGTTCGACCTGACCTGGTCGGTCTTCGAGTCGACCGGCGCGTCCGACGACGACAGGGTGCTGCGAGGCGAAGCCGAGTACAGCACCGACCTCTTCGACGCCGGGACCGTACGCCGACTCGCCGCCGACTACGCCGAGCTGCTCGACGCGGCCCTCGCCGACCCCGACGCCACCGTCCTCCGCCTCACCTCGGCGGGCGCCGCGCACCGGCCGGCGCGACGCGACCCCGGCACCTGCCTCCACCACCTCTTCGAGCGGACCGTCGACGCCCACGGCGAGCGGCCGGCCGTCGCCGACGAGGACGGCACGCTCACCTACGCCGAACTCGACGCCCGCGCCAACCGGTTGGCCCACACCCTGATCGCCCGGGGGGTCCGCCCCGGTGACCGCGTCGGCCTCCTGCTCGAACGCACCGCCGCCGTACCGGCGTCGATCCTCGCCGTCCTCAAGGCCGGCGCCGCCTACGTCCCCGTCGACCTCGCCGCACCCGCCGACCGCGCGGCCCTCGTCTTCGGCGACACCGCCGTCACCCTCGTCCTCACCGACCGCCCCGACCGCGCACCCGAGGGCCCCTGGCAGACCCTCGACCTCGCCGCCGGAGCCGGGGAGATCGACGCCCACCCGGCTGCCCGCCCGCCGGCCGTCGGCCGCCCCGGGGACATCGCCTACCTCATCTTCACCTCCGGCTCCACAGGCCGTCCCAAGGGCGTCGCCGTCGCCCACGAGCACGTCAGCCGCCTGCTCGACTCCGGCAGGGACCACTTCGGCTTCGGCCCGGACACGGCCTGGACCCTGTTCCACAGCTACGCCTTCGACTGGACGGTCTGGGAACTCTGGGGCGCCCTGCTCCACGGCGGCCGGCTCGTCGTCGTCCCGTACCTCACCAGCCGCTCACCCGACGAGTTCGCGGGCCTGCTCGACGAGGAGACGATCACCCACCTCTGCCTCACCCCGTCCGCCCTGCGCCAGCTCGAACCGGCGCTCCGCCGCCACCCGCGCGCCCTGCCCGCCCTGCGGTGGATCATGCTCGGCGGCGAGGCGCTCGACCCCGGCGTCGTCCAGCGCTGGCACGAGCTCGACCCGCTGCCGCCCGCGCGCCTCTGCAACCTCTACGGCATCACCGAGACCACCGTCCACGTCACCGTCCACGACGTCGCCGAGGGCGGGGCGGGCTTCGAACGCAGCCTCGTCGGCGAGGCCATGCCGCACCTCACCGCGCTCGTCCTCGACGACTGGCTGCGGCCGAGCCCTCCCGGCGTCCCCGGCGAGCTGTACATCGGCGGCGGCAGCCTCGCCCACGGCTACTGGGGCCGCCCCGGCCTCACCGCCGGACGCTTCGTCGCCGACCCGTACGGCCCGCCCGGCGCCCGCCTCTACCGCACCGGAGACGTCGCCAGGAGGCTCCCCGGCGGCGGCCTGGAGTACGTCGGCCGCGCCGACTTCCAGGTCAAACTGCGCGGCTTCCGCATCGAGCTCGGCGAGATCGAGAACGCCGTCGCCGCCCACCCCGAGATCGACGCGTGCGTCGTCACCGTCCACGACGACCGGCTCGCCGCCTACGTCACCGGGCGCGCCCCCGCCGAACCCGCCGACCTGCGGGCCTTCCTCGGCCGCACGCTCCCCGAGTACATGGTCCCGGCCACCGTCACCGTCCTCGACGCGCTGCCCCTCACCGTCAACGGCAAGGTCGACCGGGCCCGACTCCCCGCACCCGACCGGTCCACCTCCGCCACGCATCCCGTCGCCGGGCGCCACGTGGAGCCCCGTACCCCCGAGGAGGAGCTGTTCGCGGCCGTCTGGACCGACGTCCTCGGCGTCGCCGACATCGGCGTCCACGACGACTTCTTCCACCTCGGCGGCGACTCCATCCGCGCCGTCCAGCTCGCCGGCGCCCTCCACGACCGCGGCTGGCAGGTCGCGCTCCGCGACGTCTTCAACGCCCCGACCGTCGCCGAACTCCTGCCCCTGGCACGGCCGGTGGAGGCCGACCCGACCGCCGAACGGCCCTTCGCCCTCATCGACGAGGACGACCGCGCCGACCTGCCGTCCACCGTCGTCGACGCCTACCCCATGGTGTCGATGCAGCTCTCCATGGTCTTCCACATGGAGGTCGCCGGTGGCACCGACAGCTACCACAACGTCAACTCGTACCGCATCGGCGGCGACCTCGACGAGACCGCCCTCCGCCGCTCCGTCGAGGAGGCGATGGCCCGGCACGCCGTCCTGCGCACCGGACTCGACCTCTCCGGCTACGGCGAACCCCTCCAGCTCGTGCACGGCACGCTGCCCGCCCCCGTCGAGTTCGCCGACCTGCGCGGCCGCGGCGAGGCCGAGCAGGACGCCGCCGTCAGGGAGGTCTTCGAGCACCACCGCGACCACCCCTTCGACCTCGCAGCGCCGCCGCTCTTCCGGATCACCGTCCAGCGGCTCTCCGCCGACGTCTTCCAGCTCACCATCTCCGAGCACCACGCCATCCTCGACGGCTGGAGCTTCACCTCCCTGCTCACCGAGATCCTCGAACGCCACACCGCGCTCGCCGCCGACCCCGGGTCCGCGCCCACCCCGCCGCCCCGCACCGCCTTCCGCGACTTCGTCGCCGTGGAGCGTGCCGCCGCGACGGACCGGGAGTCCCTGGCGTACTGGCACGAGCGGCTCGACGGCGCCACCGGCCAGCTCTGGCCCGGCAGCGAGGACGTCCACGAACTGCCGCGCACCGTCGAGCGCGTCCTGCCCGACGCGCCCGCCCAACTCCGCGACGTGGCCGCCGCGCTGTCGGTCCCGATCAAGTCCGTCGCGCTCGCCGCGCACCTCCACGCCCTGGCCCGCGTCACCGGACGCCGCCGGGTCACCACCGGCCTCGCCATGAACGGCCGACTCGAACGACTCGGCGGTACGGAGGTCTACGGGCTGTTCCTCAACACGGTGCCGCTCGTCGCCGAACCCGACGGGAACGACCTCACCGCCCTGGTCCGGCACGTCCACCGCGAAGAGCTCGACATGATGCCGCACCGGCGCGTGCCCTTCGCCCGGCTCGCCCGGATGATGGCCGACACCGCCCTCGACAGCCAGTTCGGCTACCTGCGGTTCCACGCGCTCGGCCGGCTCAGCGCCGCCCGCATCGAGGACGGCCGCATCGGCTGCGAACCGACCCTCCGACACGAACCCAACAGCTTCGCCTTCGGCGCCTCCCTCATCCAGGACCCGGTCTCGCAGCGCGTCCTCCTCGCGGTGGACCACCAGCGGGCGCTGGTGGACGACGCGACGGCGGAGGAGTTCATCGACACGTACGCGGGAGCGCTGGCGCGGCTCGCGGAGGAGGTGGCCGCGGCGTCCTGAGCCGGCTCCCGCACCCCGCCCCCGCGCGCGTCCCACCCCGTCCACCCGCTTCCAAGGAGCACACCCATGACCACCTTCGCCGAACCGTCGACGGTCTCCTCCCCGTCCGTCCCCGCCACCGACCTGCTGACCCGGCTGCGCGCCGTCACCGCCGCCCACCCGGCGCGTCCCGCCGTGCACGGCGCCGACGGAAGCCTCGACTTCGCCGCCCTCGACCGGCGCACGGACTCCCTGGCCCGCGCCCTGCGGGAGGCCGGGGTGCGGCGCGGCGACCGGGTCGGCGTCCACCTCGCCCGTACCGCCGACCTGCCCGTCGCCCTCCTCGCCGCGTGGCGGGCCGGGGCCGCGTACGTCCCGCTCGACCCCGCCTACCCCGCCGAGCGGATCGCCTTCATGGCGGCCGACGCGGGCCTCGCGGCCGTCGTCAGCGCCGACGCGGCGCCGCCCGTGCCGGCGGGCGTCCCCGTGATCCGCCCCGACGCGGAGGCCGGGAGCGACGGCCCGGCCACGGCCTTCACCCCCCACCCCCTCGACTCCGCCTACGTCATCTACACCTCCGGCTCCACCGGCCGCCCCAAGGGCGTCGAAGTGGCCCACGGCGCCGTCGCCGACCTCGTCGACGCCCTCGAACTCAGCGGCGCGTACCGGCCGGAGCCCGGCGTCGTCGCCTGGAACGCCAGCGTCTCCTTCGACGCCTCCGTCCAGCAGTGGGTCCGGATCTGCCGGGGCGACACCCTGGTCGTCATCGACGACGAGCGCCGCGCCGACCCCGGACGGCTCGCGCGGCTCCTCGCCGAGTACGACGTGACCGACCTCGACCTCACGCCCTCCCACTGGCGCCTGCTCCGCGAGCCGCTGGCCGGCGCCCGCGTCCCCCGGCTGTTCATGGGCGGCGAGCCCGTCCCCGTACGGACCTGGAACGAGCTCGCCGAGGGAGGCGTCGACGCGCTCAACCTGTACGGCCCCACGGAGTGCACCGTCGACGCCATCACGGCCCCGATCGCCGGGCCGGGGCCGCACCTCGGCGAGCCGCTGCCGGGCGTACGCGCCTACCTGCTCGACGCACGGCTCGCCCCCGTCACGGCGGCGGGCGCCGTCGGTGAGCTGTACCTCGCCGGGCCCGGCCTGGCCCACGGCTACCCCGGACACGCCGGACTCACGGCGGGCCGGTTCGTCGCCGACCCGTTCGCGGCCGGGCCCGGCGCGCGGATGTACCGCACCGGCGACCAGGCCCGGCGTTCCGCCGACGGCCTCCTGGAGTACGTGGGCCGGGTGGACCGGCAGGTCAAGCTGCGCGGCTTCCGGATCGAGCTGGGCGAGGTCGAGCACGCGCTCGGCGCGCTCCCGGGCGTGGGCGGCGCGGCCGTGACGCTGTACGAGGCCGCGCCGGGAGACCCCCGCCTGGCCGGGTACGTCACGGGCGCGGGCGTCACCGCGAACGCCGTGCTCACGGAGCTGCGCCGCACGCTCCCCGCCCACCTGGTCCCGAACACCGTCACCGTCCTGGACGCCCTGCCGCTCACCCCGAACGGCAAGGTCGACCACGCCGCCCTGCCGAAGCCCGCCGCGCCCGTCGAGCCGGCGGCCGCCGACCCGGCGGGCGGGGGAGTGGAAGACCAGGTCGCCGACGTCTGGCGGACCGTCCTCGGCGTGGACCGCGTCGAGCCCACCGACGACTTCCTGTCCCTCGGCGGCCACTCGCTCGCCGCCCTCCGCGTCGTGCACATGCTCCGCCGCAAGCTCGACGTCGAACTCCAGCTCCGCCACCTCCTGGACGCGGCGGACCTCGCCGACTTCACCGCCGCCGTCCGCCGCGCCGCCGCGGCCGGCCCGGCGAAGGCCCGCCCCACCCTGACGGCCCGCCGCGAGGCCGTCCGATGACGACCGCACTGAGCCGCTGGACGGCGGCGAACGGCAGACCCCGGGGCGGGGCGACGGACACGGACGACCGGCCGCCGGGCGGCACGACGGCCGCCGGGCCCGCGCCGGTCCCGGCCGCCCGGCCCACGTCGGTCCCCGCGGCCCGGCCCGCGCCGGACCGGCCGGCGGCCATCGGCCCCGGGAGGCCCGCGGCGAAGCCGCTCGCGGGTGCCGCGGGAAGCGGCGGGGCGGGGGACCGGGTCCCGCTCCGCGCGGGCCGCCCCCGCGTCGAAGGCGACTGGCTCCTCGTGCCCGCTCCGCAGGCGCACCGCCCCTACCGGCTCTTCTGCTTCCCGCACGCCGGCGGCGACGCCACCGCCTACACGCCGCTCGCCCGCGCCCTCGCCCCCACGGCCGAGGTCTGGGCCCTGCGGCCCCCCGCCCGGGGCGGGCGCGGCCGGCACCCGATGCCCGCCGACTTCGACCGGCTCGTGGCCGCCGTCGTCGAGGCGATCGGCCCCCACCTCACCGGCGCCGCCGACGGCCGGTTCGGGTTCTACGGGCAGAGCTTCGGCGCCCTCCTCGCCTACGAGGTCGCCCGCGCCCTCCCCGCCCACCGCCGCCCCGACCTCGTCGTCGCCGTCGGCGCGCCCGCCCCGGGCGAGTGGAGCGGGCGGCGGACCAAGGACCTGGACGCCGCCGAGCTCCTCCGGCTCACCGGCCTGGACGAGCTCGTCCTCGCCGACCCCGACCTCACCGAGCGCGCCCTCGCGGCGATCCGCGTCGACCTCGCCGTCTCCGGCACCTACCGCCACCGCCCGCACGCCCCGATCGGCTCCGACCTCCTCGCCCTGGCAGGCGCGGCGGACCCGATGCTCGCGACCTGCGGGCTCACCGGCTGGGCCGGGCACACCCGGGGCGCCTTCGGCCACCGCGTCGTCCCCGGCGGGCACCTCCTCGCCACCGTCGACCGGCCCGGGCCGGTCGAGCTGCTCACCTCCCTGATCCGTTCCCGCGTCGCCTCCGAGGAGTTCTCGTGCTGACCGCTTCCGCCCCCCTCGCCCCGTCCGCCGCCCTCACCACATCCTCCGCGCCCACCACCTCCGTCGACCTCACCGAGCCGTCCCTGTGGGCCCGACCGGACACCCCCGCACTCGTCGACGAGCTCCGCCGCGAGGCGTCCGTCCACCTCACCGACACCGTCGACGACGGGCGCGTCTGGTCCGTCCTCACCTACAAGGAGTCGGCCGACGTCCTGCGGAACGCCGCCGCGTTCAGCTCCGAGTCCGGCTCCCTCCTCGGCGCGGGCGAGGGGAACGTGCCCGTCGGCTCCGGCCGCATGATGGCCCTCACCGACCCGCCCCGGCACCGCGAACTCCGCGCCCCCGCCAACCCGTTCTTCTCCAAGAACGGTGTCAAGGGCGCCGCCCGCTCCATCTCCGAGCGCGCCGGCGAGCTCTTCGACCGTGCCCTCGAACACGGCACCGTCGACCTCGTCGACGTCGTCTCCGCCCTCCCGCTCGCCGTCATGTGCGACCTCCTCGACGTCCCCGAGGCGGACCGCGAGATGGTGGTCCGTGTCTGCGACGTCGCCTTCCTGGGCCGTACCCCGGAGGAACGGCGCGCGGGGCACCAGCAGTTGATCCCGTACCTGCTCCACCAGGTCATGCTGCGCCGCTCGGACCCGCGCGACGACCTGATCTCGATGATGGCCACGTACAAGATCAACGGGCGCCTGATGCCGATCGAGGACGTCGTCCTCAACCTCGACAACATCGTCGTCGGCGGCGTCCAGACCGTCCGCCACACCGCCGCCATGGGCCTCCACACGCTCGTGCAGCGGCCCGACCTGTGGCGGAAGCTCCAGAACGGCGAGGTGTCGATGGACTCCGCCGTGGACGAGCTGCTCCGCTGGACCTCCGTCGGCCTCCACACCCTGCGCACCGCGAGCCGTGACATCGAGCTCGGCGGCCGCCACATCCGCCGCGGGGACCGCGTCGCCGTCTGGGTCTGGTCCGCCAACCGCGACCCCGAGGCCTTCGACCGGCCCGAGGAGATCCTGCTCGACCGCTCGCCCAACAAGCACCTCGCCCTCGGTCTCGGCGCCCACTACTGCATCGGCGCGCCGCTGGCGAAGGCCGAGCTCAGCGCCCTCTACACGGCCGCCCTGGAGAAGGCCGCCGTCATCGAACCGGCCGGCCCGGTCCAGTACAACCGCTCGATCATCAACTTCGGCCTGGACCACTTCCCGGTCACCCTGACCCCCCGCTGACCGGCGGAGCGGCGGGCAGGGCAACTGCCGCTCTCCTGCCTCAGCTTGTGCCGCTCCGGCCCGCGCACCGCCCCTACCTTCGAATCACACCCGAGAGCGCCTCCCGCTCTCCACCGTCTCGGAGGTCACCATGAGCAACCCGTTCGAGGACGACAGCGCCGGCTACCTGGTCCTGACCAACGACGAGAACCAGCACTCGCTGTGGCCGGTCTGGATCGACGTCCCCGCCGGCTGGGACACCGTCCACGGCGAGGCCACCCGCCAGGAGTGCCTCGACTGGATCGAGGCCAACTGGACCGACATCCGCCCGGCGAGCCTGCTCGCCACGCTCGACCAGCGGTGAGCGCCGCCATGCCGACCTGGGAACTGAACCCCGGCCGCCCGGCCCTCACCCACGTGCCGCCCACCGCCGACCTCGCCGAGGCCTGCGCGTGGCTGCGCGAGAACGAGGCCGCGCTGACCGCCGCCCTGCACGAGCACGGCACGATCTTCCTGCGGGGCCTGCCGGTGGCGCGCACCGAGGACGTCGCCGCCGTCCGCGACATCCTGATCCCCGAGCCCACCCCGTACCGGGAGAAGGCCACCCCCCGCAGCGACTACGGCAACGGCGTCTTCTCCTCGACGGACCTGCCGCCGGCCCAGTCGATCCGGATGCACAACGAGAACAGCTACACCCTGACCTTCCCCGGCAGGCTCCTCTTCGCCTGCCTCACCGCGCCCGAGCAGGGCGGCGCCACCCCGACCGCCGACGTCCGCAAGGTCCTCGCCGGTCTCCCCGCCCACCTCGCGGAGCGGGGCCGCTCCACCGGCTGGACGCTCACCCGGAACTACTCCGACTACGTCTCGCTCGGCTGGCGGACCGCCTTCGCCACCGAGGACCGCGACGACGTCGAGGCCTACTGCCGGGAGAACGGCATCGTCTGCGAGTGGCAGCCGGACGGCAACCTCCGTACGAGCCAGCTCCGTTCGGCCACCATCCACCACCCCGAGACCGGCGAGGAGGTCTGGTTCAACCACCTCGCGTTCTGGAACGAGTGGTCCCTCGACCCGGACATCCGGGAGGCCATGGTCGACGAGTTCGGCCCGGACGGCTTCCCCTTCAACACGGGCTTCGGTGACGGCGAACCGCTGTCACGGGAGGACGTGGACGCCCTCAACGCCGCCTACGACGCCGCCACGGTCCGCGAGACCTGGCAGGTCGGCGACGTCATGCTGGTCGACAACGTGCTCTGCGCGCACGGCCGCGACCCGTTCCGCGGAGACCGGAGCATCGCCGTGGCGATGGGCCGCCCCGTGGAACTCCCGGACTGCCGGCCCACGGTGCCCCCCACCGTCGCCGCCGTCCCCGCCTGAGGAAATCCCGACCACCGTCCACGCCGTGACGTGAGCAGAGGAAGCACCGTGATCCCGGTTTCGTACGCACAACAGCGTCTCTGGCTGATCGACCAGATCGAAGGGCCGTCCGCGCTCTACAACCTGCCCTTCGCGGTCCGCCTGCGCGGCCCGCTCGACCTCGCGGCGCTGCGTGCCGCGACGGCCGACCTGGTCGCCCGGCACGAGGCCCTGCGCACGGTGTTCCCGGTGTCCGGTGGCGTACCGGAGCAGCGGATCCTGCCGTCGGCGGAGGCGGAGTTCGCCTTCGACACGGTGGAATGCGCTCCGGACGACTACCCGGCACTCCGGGACCGTGCCGCCGCGCACGTCTTCGACCTGGGGGCCGAACTGCCCCTCAGAGTCACGGTCTTCTCGCTCACCCACGGCATGGACGGTCGGGCGCCCCAAGGACCCGAGCACGTGCTGCTCCTCGTCCTCCACCACATCGCCGGTGACGGCTGGTCCCTCGGCCCGCTCCTGCGCGACCTCGCCACCGCCTACACCGCCCGTCTCGGCGGCGCCGCGCCGGACTGGGAGCCGCTCCCGGTCCAGTACGCCGACTACACGCTGTGGCAGCGTGAACTCCTCGGCGAGGACACCGACCCCGACAGTCTGATGAGCCGTCAGGTCGCGTACTGGCGCGAGGTCCTCGCCGGGCTCCCCGAGGAGCTGGAGCTCCCCGTGGACCGGCCCCGGCCGCCGGTCCCCACCGGAGCCGCCGACGCCGTCTCCTTCGCGTACGGCCCCGAGCTCCACGCGGCGCTCGCGGAGCTCGCCCGCCGCCACCGCTCCACCCTGTTCTCCGTCCTCCAGGCCGGTCTGGCGGCCCTGTTCACCCGGCTCGGCGCCGGCACCGACATCCCCCTGGGCACGGGCGTCGCCGGCCGCTCCGACGAGGCGCTCAACGACCTGGTCGGCTTCTTCGTCAACACCCTGGTCCTGCGCACCGACACCTCCGGCGACCCGTCCTTCGCCGAGCTCCTCCGCCGCGTCCGCGAGACCCAGCTCGACGCCTTCGCCCACCAGGACGTGCCCTTCGAGCGGCTCGTCGAGGAGGTCAACCCGGCCCGCGCCCTCGGCCGCCACCCCCTCTTCCAGACCCTCCTGGTCCTCCAGAACCACGAGGAGGGCGAGCTCGGCCTCCCCGGCCTTGAGGCCACGACCGAGGAACTCGGCCTCCGTGTGGCCAAGTTCGACCTCAACATCGGCATCACCGAACGCCACACCGCCGACGGCACCCCCGACGGCCTCACCGGATCCGTCGAGTACGCCGCCGACCTCTACGACCGCGCCACCGTCACCACCCTCTTCGACCGCCTCGGCCGCCTCCTCGCCGCCGCCGTCGCCGACCCCGAGGCCCCCCTCGGCACCCTCGGCATCCTCGCCCCCGAGGAGCGCGCGCTCCTGGACGGCGAGTGGAACGCGACCGCGACCCCCGTCCCGTACGGCTCCCTGCCCGAACTCTTCGAGGCCCAGGCCGCCCGTACGCCGGAGGCGACCGCCCTCGCCCACGACGGCGCGGCCGGCGCGGGGACCGGCACCGTCACCTACGCCGAGCTCGACGCCCGCGCCAACCGCCTCGCCCACCACCTCATCGCCTCCGGCGTCCGCCCCGAGTCCCCGGTCGCCCTCCTCATGGAACGCTCGGTCGACCTGGTCGTCGCGACCCTCGCCGTCCTCAAG
Organism: Streptomyces sp. NPDC020807; assembly: GCF_040641575.1. Taxonomy (NCBI): domain Bacteria; kingdom Bacillati; phylum Actinomycetota; class Actinomycetes; order Kitasatosporales; family Streptomycetaceae; genus Streptomyces; species Streptomyces sp. NPDC020807. The sequence continues at coordinate 6,425 of NZ_JBFADU010000008.1, read as the reverse complement.
GCCGGCGGCTGCTACGTACCGATGCACGCGAGCCTGCCGCCGGAGCGGATGACCGCGCTCCTCGCCGACACCGGTGCCCCCGTCCTCGTGACCGACCGCGACGAGCCGGGCTTCGCCCACGACGCCGTCGTCGTCCGCCCCACCGACGGCGCCGACGGCCCCACCGACGCGCCGCGCGTCCCCGTCCACCCCGACGCGCTCGCCTACGTCATGTTCACCTCCGGCTCCACCGGCACCCCCAAGGGCGTCGCCGTCCGCCACCGCGACGTCGTCGACCTCGCCGCCGACCGCCGCTGGCGCGACGGCCGCCACGAGCGGATCCTGCTCCACTCCCCGCACGCCTTCGACGCGGCCACCTACGAGCTGTGGACCCCGCTCCTCTCCGGCGGCACCGTCGTCGTGGCCCCGCCCGGCGGCCTCGACGCCGACACCCTCCACGCCGTCGTCACCCGCCACCGGGTCACCGCCGTCTTCCTCACCAAGGCCCTCTTCGACCTGGTCGCCGAGCAGGCCCCGGACACCTTCCGCGCCCTGCGGACCGTCTGCACCGGCGGCGAGGCCGCCTCCGGCACCCTGATGCGCCGCGTCCTCGACCACTGCCCCGACCTGCTCCTCGCCCACGTGTACGGGCCCACGGAGGCCACCACCTTCGCCACCCACCACCCGCTCGCCCCCGCCGACCTGGCCGGCCCGCGCCCGCCGATCGGCCTCCCGCTCGACAACATGCGGGCCCACGTCCTCGACGCCCGCCTGCGGCCCGTCCCGCCCGGCGTCCCCGGCGAGCTGTACGTGGCGGGGGCCGGGCTCGCCCGCGGCTACTGGCGCCGCCCCGCCCTGACCGCCGAGCGGTTCGTCGCCGACCCGTTCACGCCGGGGGAGCGGATGTACCGCACCGGCGACCTCGTCCGCCGCCGCGCCGACGGTGCCGTCGAGTTCCTCGGCCGCGTCGACGGCCAGGTCAAGCTGCGCGGCTTCCGCATCGAGCTCGGCGAGATCGAGGCCGTCCTCTCCCGCCACCCCGCCGTCCGCCAGGTCATCGTCGTCCCGCGCGAGGACCGGCCCGGCGACACCCGCCTCGTCGGCTACTGCGCCGTCCCGGAATCGTCCCTGGAGTCCGCCGCCGACGCGGCCGGGCTCGCCGCCGAGATCAAGCGGTCCGCCGCCGAGACCCTCCCCGGCTACATGGTCCCCTCCGCCGTGGTCGTGCTCCCCGCCCTGCCGCTCAACGCCAACGGCAAGATCGACCGGCGCGCCCTGCCCGCCCCCGAGCTCGGCACCGACGCCGAGGGCCGCGCCCCGCGCGACGACCGCGAGCGGGCCCTCTGCGAGCTCTTCGGCGAGATCCTCGGCATCGACGACATCACCATCGACGACGACTTCTTCGAACTCGGCGGCCACTCCCTGCTCGCCACCCGGCTCGTCGGCCGGGCGCGCGCCGACCTCGGCGCCGAGCTCGCCATCGGCGACCTCTTCCAGGCCCCGACCGTCGCCGCCCTCGCCGAGCGGCTCGCCACCGAACCGGCCCGCCCCGCGCTCCGCCCCGAGCCCCGGCCGGAGCGGCTGCCGCTCTCCTTCGCCCAGCGCCGCCTGTGGTTCCTCGGCCAGACCGAGGGCCCCTCGGCCACCTACAACGTCACCCTCGCCCTGCGGCTCACCGGACCGCTCGACGTCCACGCCCTCGACGGCGCGCTCGGCGACGTCGTCGCCCGCCACGAGTCCCTCCGCACCCTCTTCGGGGAGCACGACGGCGTCCCGTACCAGCGGATCCTGCCCGCGCCCCCCGCCCCGCTGCTCACCGTGACCGACCGCCCGGCGCAGGAGCTCGTCGGACACACCTTCGACCTCGCCGTGGACGTCCCGATCCACGCCTACGTGCGCTCCGAGACGGCGGAGGAGCACGTCCTCCTCCTGGTCATGCACCACAGTGCCAGCGACGGCTGGTCCCTCCGGCCGCTCTTCCGCGACCTCGCCACCGCCTACACCGCCCGCCTCGGCGGCGAGGCGCCGGCCTGGGAGCCGCTGCCCGTCCAGTACGCCGACCACACCCTCTGGCAGCGCCGCCTCCTCGGCGACGACACCGACCCCCAGTCCCCGATCAGCCGCCAACTCGACCACTGGCGGACCGCGTTGGCGGGCATCCCCGACGAACTCCCGCTGCCCCTCGACCGGCCGCGGCCCGCCGTCGCCAGCCACCGCGGCGACGTCGTCCCGCTGGAGATCGACGCCGAACTCCACGCCCACCTCGCCGAGTTGGCGTCGGCGCACGGCGTCACCCTCTTCATGGTCCTCCAGGCCGCCTACGCCACCCTCCTGCACCGCTTCGGCGCGGGCGACGACCTGCCCATCGGCACCCCCCTCGCGGGCCGCCTCGACCCCGCCCTCGACGACCTCGTCGGCTTCTTCGCCAGCACCCTCGTCCTGCGCACCGACCTCTCCGGGCGGCCGACCTTCGCCGAACTGCTCGCCCGGGTCAGGGAGGCCGACCTGGCGGCCTACGCCCACCAGGACGTGCCCTTCGAGCGGCTCGTCGAGGAGCTCAACCCGGCCCGCACACTGGCCAGGCACCCGCTCTTCCAGGTGATGATCGCCTTCGACAACACGGCGGGCGGCGGGCCCGAGTTCCCCGGCACCCGCACCGCCTACGAGCCCCTCGGCCTGCCCACCACCGCCTTCGACCTCACGCTCAACCTCTCCGAGCGCCACCACGCCGACGGCACCCCGGCCGGACTCGACGGCGGACTCGAGTTCGCCACCGACCTCTTCGACCGCGCCACCGCCGAACGGCTCGCCGACGCCCTCCGGTGCCTGCTCGCCCAGGCCGCCGACGACCCGCACCGCCCGGTCGGCGAGCTCGACGTCCTCGGCGACACCGGCCGCGCCGCTCTGGCCGCCTGGCACGACACGGCCCTCCCCGGCGCCGACGAGCCTGTCACGGCCGCCTTCGCCGCCCAGGCCGCCGCCACCCCGGACGCGACCGCCCTCGTCCACGGCACGTCCCGGCTCAGCTACGCCGAACTCGACGCCCGCGCCAACCGCCTCGCCCACGGCCTCGCCGCCCACGGCGTCGGCCCGGAGGACCTCGTCGCGCTCGCCCTCCCGCGCTCCCTGGACGCGCTCGTCGCCGTCCTCGCGGTCCTCAAGGCCGGTGCGGCGTTCCTGCCGCTGGACGCGGAGTACCCGCGGGAGCGGATCGCCCACATGCTGGCCGACGCCCGTCCGGCGGTCGTCCTGACCGGGGACGGCTGGCCCCTCCCGGAGGTCCTCGAAGGCCTCGCGGTCCTCGACGCCGGCGAGGAGGCCTGGGCCGACCGGCCGACCGAGGCGCCCGTCGTACGGCTCCGGCCGGCGAACGCCGCGTACGTCATCTACACCTCCGGCTCCACCGGCCGCCCCAAGGGCGTCGTCGTCCGCCACGGCGGACTCGCCAACCTGCTCGCGTTCCACCGCACCGAGACGATCGCCGCCGTCCGGCAAGCCCACCCGGACCGCAGGTTCCGGTTCGTCCACACCGCGTCCCTGTCGTTCGACACCGCCCTCGAACCGCTGCTCTGGATGGTCGCGGGCGAGGAGCTCCACCTGCTCGACGACGACGCGCGCCGCGACGCCGCCGCCATCGTGCGGTACGCCGAGGACGCCCGCGCCGACGTCGTCAACGTCACCCCGGGCCAGGCCGAGCGCCTCGTCGAGGAGGGGCTCCTCGACCGCTGCCCGCCCGCGCTCCTGCTCGTCGGCGGCGAGGCCTTCGGCCAGTCCCTGTGGACCGCGCTCGACGCCGCCCCCGACACCCTCGTCATGAACATGTACGGCCCCACGGAGTGCACCGTCGACTCCCTGCACCACCTGCTGGCCGGCGACGAGCGCCCGCTCGTCGGCCGCCCGCTGCCCAACCTCCGCGCCCACGTCCTCGACGCCGGCCTCCGGCCCGTCCCGGCGGGCGTCCCCGGCGAGCTGTACCTGAGCGGCGCGAGCCTGGCCCGCGGCTACCTCGCCCGCCCGGCGCTGACCGCCGAACGCTTCGTCGCCGACCCGTTCGCGGCGGGGGAGCGGATGTACCGCACCGGCGACCTCGTGCGCCGCCGCGAGGACGGCCGGATCGAGTACCTGGGCCGTACGGACCACCAGGTGAAGGTGCGCGGCTTCCGGATCGAGCTCGGCGAGATCGAGGCCGTCCTCACCACCCACCCGGACGTCCTCCAGGCCGCCGTCCTGCCGTACGAACCCGCGACCGCGAGTGCGGCCGAGGGCGCGACGGCGGACGCGGCCGGGCAGGGCCGGGCCACCCGCCTCGCCGCCTACGTCGTCACCCGCGTCCCCGTCGACCCGGCCGAGCTGCGCGCCCACGTGGCCGCCGCCCTGCCCGACTACATGGTCCCGGCGGCCTTCGCCGCCCTCGACGCCCTCCCCCTCACCGTCAACGGCAAGCTCGACCGGGCCGCCCTGCCGGCCCCCGAGCTCGCCGCGGCCACCGGAGGCCGCGCCGCCCGCACGGCACCCGAGGAGATCCTCTGCGGCCTGTTCGGCGAGATCCTCGGCGTCGACGGAGTCACCGTCGACGACGACTTCTTCGCCCTCGGCGGCCACTCGCTCCTCGCCACCCGCCTCCTCAGCCGCGTCCGCGCCGTCCTCGGCGCCGAACTCGGCATCCGGGACGTCTTCGAGGCGCCGACCGTCGCCGGTCTCGCCCAGCGCCTCGACGGCGCCGGCGTCCGCCCCGCCCTGACGGCCGGCGCACGCCCCGAGCGCCTCCCGCTCTCCTCCGCGCAGCGGCGCCTGTGGCTCATCGACCGGATGGAGGGACCCAGCGCGCTCTACAACATGCCGCTCGCCCTCCGGCTCACCGGCCCGCTCGACCCGGACGCCCTGGGGCTCGCCCTCGGCGACCTGACCGCGCGGCACGAGAGCCTGCGGACCGTCATCGCCGAACACGACGGCGAGCCCCACCAGGTCGTCCTCGCGCCCGTCGGCGCGCCGCTCCCGGTCGAGGCGCGGGACTGCGCGCCCGACGCCGTCGACGCCGAGATCGACCGGGCCGCCCGCCGCCCCTTCGACCTGGCCGCCGAACCGCCCGTGCGGGTCACCCTCCTCCGCACCGCCCCCGAGGAGCACGTCCTCGTCGTCGCCCTGCACCACATCGCCGGCGACGGCTGGTCCATGGGCCCGCTGCTGCGCGACCTCGCCGCCGCCTACGGCGCCCGTCGGGAGGGCGAGGCGCCCGCGTGGCAGCCGCTGCCCGTCCAGTACGCGGACTACGCCCTCTGGCAGCGCGGGCTGCTCGGCGACGAGGCCGACCCCGAGAGCCTCGTCTCGCGCCAGCTCGCCTACTGGCGGGAGACTCTGGCCGACCTCCCCGAGGAGCTCGCGCTCCCCGTCGACCGGCCGCGCGGCACCCTCGCGGACCACCGGGGCGACCGCGTCGCCCTGGCCCTCGACGCCGAACTCCACCAGGCCCTCGTCGCGTTGAGCCGCGAACACCGCGTCACGATGTTCATGACCTTCCAGGCCGCCCTGGCCGCGCTGCTCACCCGGCTCGGCGCCGGGACCGACGTGCCGATCGGTTCCGTGGTCGCGGGCCGCTCGGACGAGGCCCTCGACGACCTCGTCGGCTTCTTCGTCAACACCCTCGTCCTGCGCACCGACACCTCCGGCAACCCGACCTTCGCCGAACTCCTCGGCCGGGTACGGGAGGCCGACCTCGCGGCCTACGCCCACCAGGACGTGCCCTTCGAGCGGCTCGTCGAGGAGCTCAACCCGGCCCGGTCCCTCGCCCGCCACCCGCTCTTCCAGGTGGCGATGGTCCTCCAGTCCAACGACGGCTCCGACCTCACCCTGTCCGGGCTCCGGGCCGAGGCCCTCGCGGCGGACACCGGCGTCGCCAAGTTCGACCTCAACGTGACCCTGGAGGAGTTCCACGCCCCCGACGGCTCGCCCGCCGGCCTGGACTGCGCCGTCGACTTCGCCACCGACCTCTTCGACCGGGAGACCGTCGAGGCCCTCGCCGCCCGCTTCGGCCTGCTCCTCACCGCCATGACGACCCGCCCCGGGCAGCGCATCGGCGAGGTCGACCTGCTCGCCGAGGAGGAGCGCGCCGCGCTCCACGACGGCTACCGGCCGCTCCCCGCCGAACTGCCGCTCGTTCCCGACGCGTTCGCCGCCCAGGCCGCGGCGACCCCCGACCTCACCGCGCTGGTCTTCGAGGACACCCGGCTGTCGTACGCCGAACTCGACGCCCGCGCCAACCGCCTCGCCCACGGCCTGCGGGCCGCCGGGATCGGCACCGAGGACGTCGTCGCCCTGGCCCTGCCCCGCTCCGTCGAGACCGTCGTCTCCCAGCTCGCGGTCCTCAAGGCCGGTGCGGCGTTCCTGCCGCTGGACGCGGAGTACCCGCGGGAGCGGATCGCCCACATGCTGGCCGACGCCCGTCCGGC